>JANOUN010000253.1:0-6451 GCA_031416875.1 Planctomycetota bacterium
ATTGAAGCGAAAGAAGCTCTCACGATCCTCCGGTGATGGCATCGGAATGCGGGCGGCACCGGCAAACGGGGCCTGTGCGCCCAGTTCCCGTGGCACGGCACCTTCGAGATCAAAGAGCATCACAATTCGGGATGCGGGCCGATCCTGCTTGTGATTCTGGGGAACTGCGGCTGCCGCCTTCTGAAGCAGAATTGACAAACGACGTTCCTGAGCATCCTGGCGATCTGTGAAGCTGAGATAACGATCGGTGTAACGAAACACGACTGCAATGGAACTGTCGCCGCTTGACAGAAACCGCTGCGTCAATGTTGCAACGAAGTTTTCGGGAGGCATTCCAACAGGCAGCTTCACCATCCAGTCGGAGGGCTTCGAATTGTCGCCGACCGGAGATTGTTGCCGAGCTCCAGGAAGTGGTGGTCCGGGAGAGAGGGCCGCAGGTGCAGGGGCACGGCGATCACTTCCGCCCGAGTTTCCAGCGATCGTGCTAAAGCGATCGGCCATTTGCTGATGCAGAAACACGGCTTCGTCTACGGAGTCATAGATCACAACA
The DNA here is from genome assembly GCA_031416875.1 of Planctomycetota bacterium. Lineage (GTDB taxonomy): Bacteria > Planctomycetota > Planctomycetia > Planctomycetales > Planctomycetaceae > SXXK01. The sequence continues at coordinate 551 of JANOUN010000253.1, forward strand.
ATGTCGTAACCACGACGTTCAAAATCCAGTGCAAGCCAGATCGGAAAATCGACATAGCGAGTTTCTGACATCTCAGCTGGCAGACAATGGCGCAGCTGATCGGGAATCGCGTAGAGGTCACGCACATTTCCATGCATCGCCACGAGAGGATTCAACAACAGCGAGTTCTGCAGATTTCTGATCCAGGTCGTCTCGGACATCTATTCGTTCCCGGATCGGTGTTCGTTGGTTGTCGGAAGATTCAACGCATCCTGCTGCTTCAACCTGGGTGCCAGTTGGGGGTTGTTGGACGAAATCTCCATACCGCGTCGATTCATTTGCTTTACATAGTCAAAAAACGCATCCGTACAGTATTCGCCGTGAATACCTTGCCAATCTGATTCAACCCCGGCATCCAAATTGACTTTCGCTACCATCGTCTGGTCAGCTCGGTTTGCTCGAATAATCACCGCCTGATCCGGACGCATCGGGTCTAGGTATTCGGGATCCTGGACAAAGAAACCGACTTCCTGCAGCGATTCCAGAATGTCCTTCAGGACGGAATTGCGTTGTTCGAACTTCTCTGCCGTGTCGATGGCTGCTGCTTCGATCTGCTCCGCTTCAAGGATTGCCCGCTGCACTGCCTGCAGACGTTCGCGGGCATTCACCGTTTCAACTTCAGTGTTCAGCAGTGTCCCAGTCCTTTCCTGCCACGGTTGGAGTCGATGCGTAGCAAAGTGTTTGACATCGTCGCTGCTACTGAGCGTGTCCAGCCATGACTTCAGACTTGCAGTGCTGTCTTGAATCTCGTCGTTCAGTTGCTGCCTTTCCGTGCAGGCATTAAACAAGCGTGCGGCGACTTCCTCGGGCCGCAAATCGCCGCTCAGTTTGCGGATTGTGCTTTCGGAAAGGCCAAGTTTTGTGGCGATATCCCTAAGGTCGCTTGACGAATCCGATGTGGCGTCTCGCTTTGCAGCTTCCAGAGCGGCACGAGTACTTGCCGCTGCATCCGCAAGTTTGTCTGTATTCTTTCTTTGTTGTATGGCTTGCCCTTCAGCAAGCTGATGGGTTCGATTTGCCGCAACATTATCCACGTGTTCTTGCGTTCGTTGGCGTAAGTCGGCAAGCCGCTGCCTTACTTCTGCCGCCTTTTGTTGGGCCACCTCTTGCTGTTTTCGTATTTGTTCTTCGCGTTGCCGCTGTGCCTCGGCACGCTGAACGGCCCTCGCTGCACGCGCTGCCTGTTCGGCAGCACGTCGAGCGGCCGTCAATCTGTAACTGTAATCCTTGCGACCGCTCATAAGTGATCTTTCAAAACTGGTCCTGGTCTGATTGCTTCTGTTCAATCGCGTCAGCACGATGAACCACGGAACTCAAGCAGTGTACTAACTCGGAATAATGTGGTTCCCCATCAATGGCCACCAAGCGATGAACGATATCGACTGTGGGAGGTGCGCTCGTGACGTCCAGTGCAAAACCTCCACAGGGGCTCAACAAGTTATGTTTTAGTGCGGCTCGAACGGTGGCAGCACCGTGAACAGTTCGACATCGCGATTTCAATTCGACCACGCTGAATCCCGGCACGGACCTCAGTGCCAACAGCACCGTTTGCGTGCGACCGTTGCTCAGACGGAACGTCAGCAATGCTTCACCGCGACCTTGTCCGATAGACACGCTCCCATTCCGTGAAATCAACTGGAGGTTAAGCTCAATGTTATCACAGATCCGTTTGAGTGTCCGACTCAAGACTTTTCGAGGCTCCGACTTCCAATTGAAGTTTGACTCAATCAGTTGCCGGGCATCGTTGGCCATGAGCCTCAGCACAGAATGGTATGCCGTGAACGACATCGAACTGTAAAAACGAGAATCAACCAAGACGAGACGTTCAATCGCGCGGTTGTTTCGCTCCAGTAATCCGAGTATGCCGATAGAAAGCGTCTGACTGGTCGCCATATACTCAGGAAATCTGTGGCGGTCAGCAGTTCCAAGTTCGATCGTTGTCCGGACGATCGGCTGATTTGCCTGGTCGTAGTCGAAGTGAATCTGGATCTCTGCCAAGTTTCCGCTTGTATCAGCGGGAGTCACGTAGCCGGTGTCACTGACCTGCAGTTGAGTTCCAAGTCTGCGAAGTTCATCACCTAAACCCAGTGTATCCGTCAAAAAAACTTTGCCTGCACTTACGGATCGAACGTGTTGCCGCTCCTCCGGGCTGACAGTATGCTTGTCTGTAACTCGGCCCAGCAGACCTCGTTGCCTCCGAGCGACCTTCCTTGGAGTGACGGTATTCGAACAACCGCTGACAAAAAAATCTGAGAGAGTCTTTTTGTGTAGAGTCTCCACATGGTAGACATATGAAGCTTGAAGCTCGAGCCGCACTCCCGTGTTCTGCTCAGAACTTGAAGACGACAAATCTACGGACTTGAGACAGACGCTGGATGCTCCGGAGAGGCAATCTGGAAGCACTCCCTGAGTTGCGACTGCCGAGAACTGCTGTGGTTGCGGCCATTCACGTGACCGCAGAAGTACGCCATCAACTGCCATTTCGTGCTCGGAGTCCACCCAGCCATTGCGGCAAACCAAGCGATGGTACACATTGGTTCGCGTCAAAGTAACAAGGCGCCACTGCTGTCGCATCTTCCCGCTGGCGGCACACGTCTGACATTTGCTCGTCCCACCCTGACATACAGGACAACTGTTGTTGCCCTTGCCGGTACATGACGGACATCCGACCGTCCCGCGACCAACGCATTGTGGACACGACCGGGTTTCTGTCCCACCAACCAGAATTACCCCCTGACCGCGACAATGGCCGCAAGCGACCTGGCCGCCGCCGCGACAAGCAGTGCAACTCAGTGTCCCCGTCCCATTACACGTTCCACACAAGTTTTCTCCAGCGCCATCGCAGTCATCGCAGACCTCGAGACTTTCGTTGCCCGGAATCAGTTCCGATTTCCTTCCGGGTGCTGTTGGGAACTCGCACCGATTGCTGATTGCTGACAAAGCAAAAAGGTCGCGTGCGTCAAATCGACGCTGACTGAGGAGAGTGCTATCAAACGCAATCAGAGTTGATGCCAGCCCCCGTGACGAGCGTTGAACGCGAACGACCACAGCTGGGATGACTTGGCGGGCGACGGATGTAACGCTGAAAGTATCGGCGAAGCCATCCGGAAGATCGTCATGATGCATCATGCACCAGTGAGCGATGACAGCCCGCAGGTCGCTGAGCGTGTGACGAGAAGTCACAGCCTCTTGATCGGTCTCCAGCATATCATCCGTGAAGTCAGGTTGAATCGAACGGACTCGCATGCGGCCACCGCAGACCGGTCCATTCGTGGTATCGAATTGGCGTGGAGAATTTGTCATCGATGCAACCACTGAAAACCCGCGTACAGCGTACTCGCAGTACCTGCAAACATCGCAACAAGTGCGGCCACAAGATACCAAACAGAGTATCCCAGACGAGTTGGATCCGTATTACGGCCCACCAGCCAATACATTATTCCAAAAAACAACGCCGATAGTGGAAACGCTAGCAGCCCTTGCCACTGAGTTACGGTAGGCCCACTCTTCGGACGCCGTAGCATCGGCCACCACTCTTTGAAGTCGAGCATAAAAATCAGAAGCGCAACAAGGATAAAGCCCATTAATACCGCCAGCCCCCACCAGCACACAGATTTGAGAGTTCCAACGGAGCTTCCGATGTCATGTCGTGAACCGATTCGTGTTTGACTCGTTGTGCCTCCTAGAAACGCATTCAGCGGATCGCGCGGCAGCTCCGGTTGCACATCTCGTGGCGGAGTCTTCCGCCGAAGCTGTTCATTTTGAGAATCGGGAGGTGCCAGTACGTATTTGATTGCCGACCGAACGATGCTCGAATGCTTTGAAACGTCGTAGCCAGTAATGAATTCACCATCGGCACCATATGTTTCGACAACCAATCGCACGAATTCCCCTAGTTGATTTGTGGTGGCACTGGCTTCAACCAATCTGAACAGAATCGGATACCGGTCCGATTCTTCACAGTTGTCGATGATCTGCGGGATCGCACGCATCAAAGTCAGAGGGTCGATCTCCCGAGTTTCCGCCTTCAGTGCAGCAAATTCTCCGATCAGCTTGCGAATTGGTTGAATCGTCGGTCCTTCTAACGCATCGAAAATACCTACCCAGTCGCAAAAATCATCGGGTGTCGCATTCGGCTTTAGGTCACGGAATGTCTGGCGAACGCAATCGACGTTTTGTTGCATCGGATGCTTCGCAGCATGCTGAAGAATGGACGAAACTATGCCCTTACGATCCACGCACTTTTGGAGCCATTTTTGGATTCTCCCTGCCGATTCTCCGCCAAGGAGTGGATGTTCGAAAATAACAGGCAACGACCGTGCGATACATTGCTCGATTGCCTTCCCGGCAAGTTGCTGAGGTTTGTCTGGAACGCCATTGGAAAACGCCAGTGTTGCCAGTGCGTGCCAATCTGACTTGCCTTTACGGGCATTAAAGTGCCCGACAATGCCTTTCGCTAAAAGTCCTGCCGCTACTGTTTCCGCTGGCTTCGATGCCCGAGCGACGTTGTCGAGCAGGGGCAGGATTGCATCGACATCGCGCATCAGTTCGGGAGACTTGAGTTGTTGCTGCAGTGATATAAAGTCAGAAAACGGCGTACCACCGGATTCCTGCACCACTCCCATTTGTGATCTCAAATCGACCAGTAACTTTATATCGTGCGCCGAAGCGCCCGCGATCAGTGCTCGCTCGAGTTTTCTGCCATAGTCCTTAAACTGCAGTTCAGAAGATTCACCTCCCGCAAGATCAATGATGACTGGGCGGGCAACATCCTGTCGCCGCCGTGCCTGAATCAAAAAGGCAGTATTCGAATACGTAAACATTACACGGCACTGCCCCGCGATACTCGGAGGAGAAAGCACGTGCGTTCGTGCGCTGATAGTGAACGCAGCGTAAGCCGGTAACACCGCCAGCAGGTCAGCCAGCAAGTGACATACGTCGTCTCCCAATGTCGACGGAATTACAAAAACGACGGAGACATCTGCCGACACGGCACTCGATGTCATCTGTTCGGCAAAGAAGCCAAGAATCTCGGCAACACGCTTTCCGGAGGCCAATCGCAGCCATGCAGCAGACGGAAAACTCTGTCCGGATTCCAATCGTTTTACGATTGATACATCACGTGGGTGCTCCAGGCGACGAGGTACGCTATCCCACCGAAACAGAAAGAGCGAACTCAGCGAATGCAACAGATCTGCGGGGGCCGAATCGCCTCGGACTGCCTCAGTCGGTACGACAAAATGATGAGCCAGAGGATTTGTCCGGCCCGTATGATCTGCGCCGGCGAACACTGTACGAGAAATCGAATAGAAACTTCCCTGCGGGCCTTGAGACGACAGCGTATAAGCAGGAGGGTGTTTGTCAGGAGACTCGCCGGACCTGGACTCAAGCGGTTGATAAGAATTCAGTCGGTCAAGATCGGTCTGAATTTCTCGTGGAAAGCCGACAGTTTCACAGACGACACCCAGATCGCCGTGAGTCCTGTCAAGCAGCGCGCTGGCAGATGTGTAGACCTGTTCGAAGACTGCGGTATTGGCCTGAGTTTTGGCGTTCATGAAAATGGCCACCAACGTCGTTTTTTCGACTTGTCCTCGTCTTCAGTACTGGTTTTCGAATTGTCAAGCTTCAGTCCCAACCCTTGCGGCGGTGCATTTCTGCGTGTGGGAGGAAGGCTCGTTGAAGGGCGAGCGGTTTCCGCTGGCTCCACAGTCGGGATCCAGAAGAACTCCGTCGAATTCGGATTGTAGAATTTCCGTCCTGCGTGGTCTGCATCCAGAATTAGAGGTTCGCCAGTTGTTGGACAGCGAACCTCAAGCATTCCGCGCCCGACAGACCTCACTTTGGCCAATCGCAGGCCATCAG
>JANOUN010000254.1:0-5722 GCA_031416875.1 Planctomycetota bacterium
CGTGGGGTAAGCTTCCAGCTTGCCTTCGCTGTATGAAAACTCACTGCTTTTTGAGAAACCTGACAAGCTGGAAGCTTATCCCACCCTGACAAGCTGGAAGCTTATCCCACCTTAAATCAACACCCCGCTGGAGTCGTGCCGCTCAGGAAGGATGTATAACGGGGACAAAGTCTGTCGCCAACTGTCCGGGTTTTGATCTATTGTGATTTCCCTTCAGTAACCGCAGAATACGCGATCAGGATCAGGAACCATTTGCATTTCAGGAGGTGATGTCGTGCCGCGTTCTTTCCCCGGCTTGCAGATTACAGTCTTGCTTGTTTCAGCGATCCTGGCGACTCAGGCCGTACAACCCGCGGTCGCCGATGAACCGGAACCGGCGCGGCGGACGCTGGATGTGGAAGTCCTGATCCAGTCGCAGCCATCGTATCGCGTCAAGTCTCAGGAATGGGGGCGGGTGTTTCAGGAACTGGGATACAGCGTCAAGTTTCGCGAACCTCGTGCGGGGGAAGCACCACGAGTCGAAGATCTGGACCGTGACGATTACCTCGCAACTCGCGTCGTGGCGGCCATGGCAGCCGACGGCACGATCCGCATCGGCAATCAGAAATTCGACATCGAGAGCACGAAACAACTGACCTTGGCCCTCGAAGAAATTCAGCGGCATGGCGCGAAAGGACCACCCGACAGCAGCCCGACATGGGGGCTGACAGACGAGCAGTTCAAAGAAGTGACTCGGCTGCTGGGAGTGCCGGTGGAGAATCCTGTCGAACTTCAGTCATCAATTCTGGCGGTCGAATCCGTGGGACTACCAACCAACATGCGCATAAAGTTCACCGATGCCGCGCGTCAGCCAGCTCTGTCGCAGCGACCAGAGTCGGCTCCCGAGACCATCGAACTGCAGGGGTTCACGAAGGGGTCGGCAATCGCGATCGTCCTGGCCCAGTACGGACTTGGATTTCGCCCGAGGTACGTGGCTCCGGGACATTATGACATGGAAATCGATCGCGGTAATGAGTCGAACAATCTCTGGCCGATCGGCTGGAAGCCGGAACAGTCCTTCAGTGAAATCCTGCCTGCGTATTTTCGCGCCATCCCACTGGATGTGGAGGATGTCGCAGTCCATTCTCTGGTGGGTGCGATCTCCGAAAAGATCGGAGTGCCTGCTTTTTCGTCTGCGTATGCGCTGACAGCAAAGCAACTGAATATCAACACGCTCAAGTACACACGCAAGGACGATCGCATCTCACCCGCGCGACTCCTGACGGCTGTGGGTGATAAACTGGAACTTGGTTTCGACGTCCGTGTCGATGAGGCCGGGAAAATGTTTCTATGGGTCACCACAGCCGAAGACGCCAAAGCTTTCCGACATCGCTTTGCACACGTGAAGCAGAAACAGGAGTCCAATCGCCCCTGGTAAAAAAGAGGCCATTCGTTCCTGAAACCTTTCAGGGCTACCTGCTGCGCTGCATCATTAGGGTTAACCCAGGTTCAGAATGGCATCCGGAGTTTTGAAATTCGCAGGGTGTGACAAGCAGCTGACAAGCGGTGCTGCAAAACTGGTTCCGCTGGCGCGGTACAAGTCGTGTTGTTTCCCGACAATTGCCGCGCCACTGCGATAGTTCGGATTTTCGCCGGTATAAAGCAGGAAATCGGTGCCGCGAGCGCGAAGACTCAGGATATCCATCGCCGTTGTGAGTTCTCGCGGCGATGACTCCGGCAACGTGGGTATCGTGACCGCCAGTGTCCATCACGTCACTGTTATCCTCGCGGAAGTTCCAGCCGAACTGATCGTCGATACAGCCGTTGCCGTCATCATCACGGCCATTCCACGGATCTTCGCCCGGGTTCATCCACATCTGGCCCTGCAGTTCGGGATGCGTCCAGTCAACGCCGCTGCCGATCACGGCGACAACGTATGGCACGAGTGAATCCGGCTCTGTCGGCCATGCGGAAGGTTGTCCGCCGTCTGTCGGACCAAAGCCGACTCGCTTCAAGGCCCATTGATCCGCGTAGGTTTCGCCCCAGGAACCGGTCGCCGAGAAATGCGGATCGTTCGGAGTGGCCTGAGCATCGCGAGGCAGGGCGACGCCCGCGGTCCCGCCCAGCGTGGGATGCTGATCCAGTGCGGACTGCAGTTGATCGGGGTCGATCGAGATCTGTTGTCCAGTCGCGTCCGTCGCGCGATAATTGAAATCCATCGTCACCAGACGCGATGAGCCAGTTGTCGGCCGACCGGGGAAATTCTGCATGCCTGGCTGATCCACGGTTGTGGATGTCGACCGCAATTCGACCGTGCTTCCGCCAGGCACAACCTGCTGCAGGATCGACTGCAGTGTCCGCTCTGTCTGCTGCTGTATTTGTTCGATTTCCTGAACACTCGGGTTCGAACCGGCGGCGACATCGAGACTGTGAATCACAGCAAGTCGCTGCGGCAGCGATTGAACCGGGATCGATGGTGACGAGCCGGAATCATCCGTTCCAGCGACTCCGCTGATCGTATCTCCGGCCCTGATGTCATCCGGCAGATAGACCACGATTCTTGCCGCTGCGGGCTCGCCATTGGACGCGCCGGTCTTCGACTTAACGTCACCGATCTTGAGATAGTCTTCGACTCGGAGCCAGAATGTTCCGTCGGGCGAACCGCTCATCGACGTGATGATGTCCATCATTCCGTCGCTGTTGACATCACCTTTTGTGACAGGCTTCACGTCGGCCAAGACAGGATCCTGAATCCCCGAACTTGCCGCCGACTTCCCGGATGTCGATAGGATTTCGTCCACAAGCGCCTGCATGGGACTGTTGGCATCGGGTTCCGGGCTCTCCTTCCCAAGAAACGCTTCAAAGTAAGGAGCCTGCGGCCCCCTGACCAAATTCGAAGTCTCTGACTGAGGAGACTGGAGCTGCGCAAACAGTTCGCGGACGACCGGAGCCTGCAGCGGTGCGACCGGCGGATGATCTGGAATTCCGGCAATCGCCGACTCAAGAAGGACATCCATCGCGCGAAACCTCTGAATCGCCGCCTGCCTTGCCGCATCGTCCAGACGCGGATCGAACCACGGTGGAGAATTCTCAGTCGGTGTCGAAGCTCGGAGAATCTGACTCGACACATCCGGTCCGCCGATCTGCAGGCGACTGATTGCCAATCCTGCCGGAATGGTCACTTCGAAGTCGCCATTCGCATCCGGGCGAACGGCAACACTTTGATCGGAAGCGGGAGACGAGTTTTGCGGTTCTGGTGGATTGTCCCCGACAGATTCCCGAGGCGATTCGGCAATCGCCGGTTTCAGAGTCAGCGTCACCGTGGGCATCGCCGCTCCGGAAGAGACTCGGGCGTTGCCCTTGACGACACTGGCCCCGGACACGGCTGGCCCTGTCACGGAACTCTCCGCTAAAGCGCGGGCGATCTCGCCCTGGAAGGCCCGGTAGATCGTCGTCTGAAACTGATCGTTGAGGAGTTCCAACTGCTGCCCGGCAGACAATGCGGAATCAGGGACAAGGTTCTCCGCTGGCGGCTGAATAGCCCGAGCGAGTCGCGCCGGATCGCCTTTGGCGGAATCGATGACATCACGCAACTCGATGGCCCGCAATTGCATACTGATGACCACGGTCTCAATGTGCTTGCCAATGGTCGCAACCATCACGACTTCACTCGCATCGCGGGCGGTGTCGGCTCCTGGTGACACTGTGACGGGATTCCATGGAGAACTGCCACCTTCGTCATTGTCGATGGAGTCCACGATGCTCAGCTGGCGAATCGCTTCCAGGTCGCCACTGCTGACCGCTCGTTCGAGCGCCGCATACCTCTGGATCGCAACCGGATTGTGCAGCTCGGTGGACGGTGACTTCAGAAGTGTTGCCCGGCCCTGATTGGACGAGGAACTGGACTTAACGTCGCGGAGGTTTTGCGGCGATCCCGATGTTTCGCCGGCTTTGGCAGCGTCCACCTGCTCCTTCAGCAGGTTCTGAAGATTCTGTTGCGCATTCCGCAGCCGGTTGATGACGGAATTTGGTTTGCCCAGCCTCAGGTGGCGCTCTCCAATGATGGTCAGTTCGGCAGTGGTGTGTCGTTCGGTCGCCGCTGGTTTGATGCGCCTGCCAACCGAGTGTTCGGCGCAGCGCTGTCTCTGGATGCCTATCAAACGCAGATGAACGAAGTCGCGCCGCTGGGCGTGTTGAGTCTGGAAACGCGAGGTCAGGCCTGGGACATTTTTGCAAACGGTTATTTGCCACTTGGTGATCAAACCCGCCGTGCGGCTTCGGCAAATTACGGACGGGTGATGTTTCAAGTCGCCGGGACGGATACGATGAATGCAACTGTGACTGACAGCGCTTTCAATGGCAATGCTGCACCGTCAACGTTTCAGTTTGGTCCGAATGCCGGTGCCTTGATGAACCTGAACCTTGTCGGCAACGAGGACTCCGTCGGATACAGCTTCGAGCGTGATCCGAATGGTTTTCTGCGAATCGGCGGTACGCTCGGCACGGGAAACTTCTTCAACGACGACAACGGCAACGTCGCCAACAACGGGAATACCACTCTGGGCGGCGCGACAAACATCGTGATTGTCGGAGCCGGCAACCAGATTCAAATTATTCCGCCGCCCTCCATCATCGTCCCCTGACGGCGGCGATTCGCGGCTGAAGTCCGCTAAAACTCATCGATTCGGCGCACCCAATTTGGTGCGCGATCTTCTATACTCGTTTCCTGCCTCTTTGCCTCTTGCCCATGCCGCCCCCGCCCACCCCTGCGACCATCGCGCTCAGTATCAAGAACTTCGGCCTATGATCCACGTTCGCCTGATTCGACTTTGGCTGTTCACATTGATTTGCTCAGGCATCTGCGTTCCGACTACTGTGGCAGTTGATGAATATCAGGACCATGTCGTGCCGTACATGCAGCAGTACTGCATGGATTGCCATGCCGGCGCGGAGGCAAAAGGTGAACTGGATCTCACCCGGTTTAAAACGGCCGACGATGTCATTGGCAGCTTTCGTCGCTGGAAGCACGTCATTGAATTTATTCGTGATGGAGAAATGCCGCCGGAAGATGTTCCACAGCCTGCCGTCACCGACAGCAATCAGGTCGTGGCGGCGATTGAATCGATTCTGATCTCGGAAGCGAAGAAGCAGGCAGGCGATCCGGGAGTTGTGCTGCCGCGGCGGCTTTCCAACACCGAATATGATGTCAGGCGCATCCGGACAATGTTGTCGGCGGACATGCCAAAGGAGCCGCCGGAATTCTGACCGGGATTCAGCCTCAGGGTGGTCGCCAGATCCGCGCGGCGACGAGTCTGGATCAGTACCTCGCTCAGCGTTTTGGTGATGAAACGGTGTTGCCGAGCCTAGTCCTTAAACAAGCGACCTCCTCACGGCTTTTCGGCGTCAAAAATCGCGCAGCGGCGAACCGAAACGAGCGGGTCGCCGGGGTGACTTTGAGTTAGGATCGGCATAGGCGAGGACGATTCTTAGCAGCACAGCAGCAGTGAATTGTGACGGCAAAGACATAAGACAGGCGACGCACCGAGCGTCATTATAATCCGATCATTCTACGGCCGTACGCGAATGATCGGGACACCCGCTGACACTGCAGCGCTTCGACGAGACGCCAGAACGTTGGCTGAGAATCATTCCAGCTCAGCACGCGACAGTGAATTCGACGACCGGTCCGCACGATCTGACACGGGACGCGCTTCATCGTGTTCACGAACGTGCGGAATTCCAT
>JANOUN010000255.1:0-7129 GCA_031416875.1 Planctomycetota bacterium
CTGAGAAGATTTTTGGCAACGCATCATTTTGAGGCCGACTCAATGTAGGCCGACTTCGCCGAAGTCGGCACAGCAGATTTCAGCGAAATCTGCTTACTTGTTTCGGTTGCGGGCGAAGCCCGCGCCAAGGAAACAGCAGCCTTGCTTTGGCGGAATTCGCTTGCCCAGGAGTCTGTCCCGATACACCAAAACTGTGAGCCGCAAGGCTAGCGGTCTGTTGGGTTAGTCTGGATTTCTACGTGGGGTAAGCTTCCAGCTTGCCATTTCGGAATGAAAACTCAATGTTTTTTGGAAAACTTGACAAGCTGGAAGCTTATCCCACCTTAAATCAACAGACCGCTAGCCGCGGGTAATTCGCCTGCAAACACCGGCGGCTAGCGCCTTGCCGCTCACAAAAACAGCGGCATTCAGACAGAATCCCAGGGTCGGCACGAAGTTCACCCTGAGCATATGCTCTTCAAGCGATTCCACGCAAATAAGCTTAACGGGTTCCTGAGCGTTGCCATACGTCATGCCGCCATCCATGGTCTGTTTGCCGTCCCCGCCTCAGCCGGAATTGCCGCCTGAAGGCGGGACTGCAAGCGGATCAAACGCAGATGATCGAGGTCACGCTGGACAACGCATTTCTGAATGTCAAAATCCATCGAACAACATCACGAAGTTCGAAAGGCTCCCATGTCATTCCCTCGCGTTTCCACGTTGAAAACATCACACCAGTTTCAACACCGTCTGGATGATCTGAAACTGGATCTGCCCTTTGAGGAGACGGTGGAAACCGGGGCGCAGGCACCGCTCCTTCAGCCCCTGAATTCGGTTTGTGGTAAAATCGGCAATCGCTGGTGCATCCTGCCGATGGAAGGCTGGGACGGAACAACTGACGGTCGACCGACCGACTTGACCCGCCGTCGCTGGAAAAATTTTGGACTCAGCGGAGCAAAACTGATCTGGGGCGGCGAAGCGGTGGCTGTACGTCCGGACGGTCGCGCAAACCCTAACCAGCTCCTGATCAATCCGGAGACCGTCGGCGATCTGGAAGCCTTGCGAAGCATTCTTGAGCGGGCTCATCAGGAGCACATCGGCACCACTGACGACCTGCTGATTGGCTTGCAGCTGACACATTCCGGACGCTTCGCCAGACCGCACGACAAGAAGCGGCTTGAGCCAAAGATTGCTTACCACCATCCAGTTCTCGACGCACGACATGGAATCACCGTCAGGGACGCAGTGTTATCCGATGATGCCATCAAGCGTCTGATCCATGATTTTATTGATGCCTGTCGCCTCGCTCAGAAGGCTGGTTTTCGATGGGTCGATATCAAGCATTGTCACGGCTATCTGGGACATGAGTTTCTCTCGGGATTCGATCGGGTCGGTGAGTTTGGTGGCAGCCTGGAAAATCGAACGCGGTTCCTGCGCGAGATAGTCGCCGGCATTCGAGCTGAAGTGCCGGGGCTAGGGATCGGCGTGCGGCTGAGTATCTTTGATTTCGTCCCGTTTCAGCCCGGCCCAACCGACGATCGAACCGGCGTGCCGTTGCAGGCTGGCGACTATCGATATGCGTTCGGCGGTGATGGGACAGGGCTTGGAATCGATCTGACCGAGCCGCAGCAGTTTCTGGAATTGCTGCGTTCGCTCGGGATCGATCTTTTGTGTTCAACGTGCGGCAGCCCGTACTACAATCCACATATTCAGCGACCTGCATTGTTTCCACCATCCGACGGATATCAGCCGCCGGAAGATCCGCTCACGGGAGTTCACCGCCAGATCTCCGCGACGGCAGAACTGAAGCGCCGTGTGCCGGAAATGATCGTCGTCGGGTCCGGCTACTCGTACCTGCAGGAGTGGCTGCCGCATGTCGGTCAGGCAGTGCTGCGGCTCAACATGGCCGACAGTATTGGACTGGGACGTATGGTCCTGTCCTATCCGGAATTGCCGGCGGATGTGGCATCCGGCCGCCCGCTGACCCGCAAAAGAATCTGCCGCACGTTCAGTGACTGCACCACCGCACCCAGAAACGGCATGGTCTCTGGCTGCTATCCGCTCGATCCCTTCTATAAGGCCAGACCGGAACGCGAAGCACTGAAGAGGTTGAATGAGGCGTCCCGGATGAAAGAAAATTCCGGTGTTTCTTTGAGTGAAATACAAAGCAAATTGACGTAGGTCCGGGCAGATATAGAGTCACCATTTTCATGCAGATCAGACTAAGAACGCCTGACAAAACCGGGACTGGCTCCCGCAGGAGTCCAGAAAACGCTGGAAAAACTGGCAGGTAAGGGTGCCTGTCCCGGTTTTGTTAGGGCCTGTAACGCGATAATTCGTCAACGGAAGAACAGCTATGTCCAAATCTCTCAGGAAGAGTCTGTCAAATTTTGCCCGTCCGGAACCTGCCGGTTGCCTTGCCAGTATTGATCAGGAAATTCATCGCCATTTGAATTTCACGCTGGGCCACCACGATCATCATGTGGATCCCCATTATCTGTATCGAGCGCTCGCGATCGCCGTGCGAGACCAGTTGGTCGCTCACTGGAGGAAGACCCATGACAGGATGACACACAGTGGCATGAAACGTGTCTATTACCTGTCGCTGGAATTTCTGGTGGGACGCTCGCTGACCAATGCCGTTCTCAATCTGGATCTGGAAGACAAGGTGCGTGAAACTCTGAAGGGTTTCAGTATCAGTCTGGAAGAGACTGCGGAACTGGAACACGACGCTGGTCTCGGCAACGGTGGTCTTGGGCGACTGGCGGCATGTTTCCTCGACAGCTGCGCCAATCTGCAGTTGCCGGTCGTTGGTTACGGCATCCGGTACGAATACGGGATGTTTAATCAGCACATCGAAAACGGTCGGCAGGTGGAAGATCCGGATCACTGGCTGAGAGACGGGAATCCCTGGGAACTGGAACGTCCCGAAGATACACGACGGATTCTGTTCTACGGTCATTCAGAATACTTCGTCGACCGCGACGGAAAACCGAGGGCGGGCTGGGTTAATACGCAGGACATTCTGGCAGTGCCGTATGACATGCCGATTCCGGGGCACAAGAACGCAACCGTCAATACGTTGCGACTCTGGCGCGCATCAGCGACTGACGAATTCAATCTTGCTGAGTTCAATGCCGGCGGCTATTCGGAAGCAGTCGCAGAAAAAAACCTTGCCGAACAGATTACGATGGTGCTTTATCCCAACGACGCCAGCGAAAATGGAAAAGAGCTGAGGCTGAAACAACAGTACTTTCTTGTCTCTGCCAGTCTGCAGGATGTGATGAGCGAGTGGATCACCATTTATGGAAACGATTTCAGTGAGTTCGGCAAATTCAACTGTTTTCAGCTGAATGACACGCATCCGGCCTGTGCCGTCCCGGAACTCATGCGTCTGCTGATGGATGAACAGGGATTTGAATGGAACGACGCCTGGAAGATTACCTCGCAATGCCTGGCGTACACGAACCATACATTGCTGCCCGAGGCTCTGGAACGCTGGTCCGTTTCGCTGTTCAGTCGCCTGTTGCCACGTCTGATGGACATCATTCGTGAGATTGACCGACAGTTCAAATTGCAGCTTGCAACTCTGTGGCCGGATGATGTGGCGATCCGGGATCGGATGTCGCTGATTGAAGGTGGTGATCATCCGCATGTGCGCATGGCATACCTGGCGATCGTTGGCAGCTTTTCTGTGAATGGTGTTGCCGGACTGCACACGACGCTGCTGAAGTCGGGACTGTTTGCCGACTTTTACAAATTATGGCCCGAGAAATTCAACAATAAGACGAACGGCGTCACTCAGCGACGCTGGTTGAGCCACTGTAATCCAGGTCTGCGGAATCTGGTCAATAAGACAATCGGCACCGACTGGCAGATGAATTTCGACAGGATCTCGCAGCTGGCTTCGTATGCCGAAGATGCAGCATTCCGCGACCGCTGGCAGGCCGTCAAGCTGGCGAACAAGCAGGCGCTGATCAAATACGTCAACGAACGCACGGGTGTGCGCTTCGACCAGAATGCGCTCTTCGATGTGCAGGTCAAACGCATCCACGAATACAAGCGGCAGTTACTGAATCTCCTGCATGTGATCCACTTGTACGACAGAATCCTTCGCGGCGACACAGTCGGCATGGTGCCTCGATGCGTACTGATCGGCGGAAAGGCGGCTCCCGGTTATCATGTCGCAAAACTGATCGTCAAACTGATCAACGATGTGGCCGCAGTGGTGAATTCTGAAGCGACAGCTCACCAACTGCTGAAGCTGGTGTTCCTGCCAAATTACCGTGTGTCGGCGATGGAAGTGATTTGTCCGGCCACGGAATTATCTGAGCAGATTTCGACCGCCGGAAAAGAAGCTTCCGGAACCGGCAACATGAAGTTCATGATGAACGGGGCTTTGACGATCGGAACCCTGGACGGGGCCAACATTGAAATTCGCGATCAGGTTGGCGATGAAAACTTTTTCCTGTTCGGACTGACCGCAGATGAAGTGACACAGAAGCGTCAAAACTACGATCCGAATTCCATCATTGCGCAGGACGAAGATATCCAGCGTGTGATGAGCCTGCTCGAAGGCGGGCACTTCAATCGGTCGGAGCCGGGCATCTTCAATCTGCTCACTTCAGGATTACGGAGCGGATATGACCCATGGCTGACGATCGCCGACTTTCGCAGTTACATTGATGCCCAGAGAGAAGTCAATGAAGCGTACAAGGATCAGTCAGAGTGGAATCGCATGAGCATCCTGAACACTGCGTCCAGCGGCTGGTTTTCCAGCGATCGCACAATTCAGCAGTATGCAGATGAGATCTGGAAGGTGAAGCCTGTGATTTCCCGTGTTGAGAAACTCTGAAATCGGCTGCTTGCAATGTGCCCCGTGTCTCCGACGCGGGTTTGATTTGGTCGCTCATGCGGAGTAGCACTCAATCGGCTACCCCGGCAGGCGCGCGAAGTGGTTCTGAATTTCGTTCGCACTGTAGCCCTGTTCGCCCATTTCAAAGGCTCGTTTGACCGACGGATTCAGCAGCACGATCAGGCCGTAAATGAACAGTCCGATCGCGGTTGGCAGACAGTAGCAGCCCGCAATGGTGAGGATGCTCAGGGCCGTCATATGATGCACCAGTCCGCGCTGCAGATCAGGCGGTAACTGAACCTGCGGCGTGTCGGAGAAGTTGTAAGGGTTGTGCGTGTTGGCACCGAACGGATCGTTGCTCGACATGGAGAATCTCTCGAGGCAGAGTCTGGAAAACCGGAGTGTAGAAACGTCAGGGCGCCGCGGATAGTGAAACGGGTGCTCTGAGTACCGCTGACCATTTGTCAATCTGCGATTCGTGTAGGGTGCGTGAAGCGAAGCGCAACGCACCACCTTCTGCACAATCGCATTTGGTGTGTTTCGCTCCGCTTCACACACCCTACAATTGCATCCAATGCGCAGGCACACCGAAGCACTGAACTGACATCGTCATCGACTTCGGATAAGATCCTGAGCCTGTGTCGGTCACGTAGCTACTGTTTCCCGTCAAAGTGATGGAATGTCGGTCGAAAATTCAGAAGAGGTCGTCGTTCAGAGTGCCAATTCCGTGGGAGTTGTCAGCACTCAGTCCGTCCAGTTGTTTCACCCGTCGCATCCATTGCGGTTTGCAAGTGGTCAGGAACTCAACTCGATCACCGTTGCGTACGAAACCTACGGTGCACTCAATGCCGAGGCCAGCAACGCCATCTTTGTGTGTCACGCGCTGACCGGTGACGCTCATGCAGCCGGCCTGCATTCCGCCGAAGACAGCAAACCGGGTTGGTGGGACGGCTTCATCGGACCGGGGAAGGGCCTCGATACAAACAAGTACTTCGTCATCTGTGCCAATGTGCTCGGAGGCTGCCAGGGGACAACAGGGCCAGGATCGATCAATCCAGCGACAGGCAAGAGATACTGTTTGAGTTTTCCCTTCCTGACGATTCGCGATATCGTGGCTGTTCACGCCGAACTGGTCCGGCACCTCGGAATTCAACAACTGCTCGGTGTGGTGGGAGGCAGTCTTGGCGGGATGCAGGTTCTCGAATGGGCTGTCCGGTTTCCGGAACAGGTCCGAGCTGCCATCGTGCTGGCCTCCTCGCCCAAACTGTCGGCTCAGGGGATTGCGTTCAACGCAGTTGGCCGTCGAGCGATCTATGCAGATCCGGGATTTCTGAACGGCGAGTATTACGATTCCGAAGGCCCGCGCTATGGACTCGCGCTCGCACGCATGGTGGCCCACATTACGTATCTGTCGGAAGACTCGATTGAGCTGAAATTCGGACGTCGGTTACAGGACAGCGATCGATTTGCATTCAGCATGCAGAAGGAGACCGAATTCCAGATTGAAAGTTATCTGCATTATCAGGGCAAGCGATTCGTGCAGCGTTTCGATGCGAACAGCTATCTGTATCTGACGCGGATGATGGACTATTACGACCTGTCCGATGGATTCGCATCGCTGGCTGACGCGCTGAGTCAGGCTCAGGCACGTTTTCTGGTCGCCTCGTACGATACCGACTGGTTATTTCCGACCAGTCAAAGTCGCGAGCTGGTTTCGGAACTGCTGAGAGTTCGCAAACACGTTTCGTTTGTTGAACTTCCATGTCCCTACGGCCACGATTCGTTTCTGATCGACCTGGAACCCCTCGCCCGGATGGTCGGACCATTCCTCGACCGGACGTTTGAGGCGTAGCTGGATAACACCACTTTGCCCCGTCATCCGGCCAGTTGCGTAAGTGGTTTTGTGCTGGCGTTTTACGCGGGAAGGATGGCGGTGGACGTTATGGGTCTATTGTCTGTCAACTGAACACCGGATCGACGGTATGCAAACCAAAAACGAAACGCTCCAGGCTTCCGGTCGGCCCCATCCGGCTTCACGCCGGTGGACTGCAGGTTTGGGAACTACAGCAAAAACGATTGTCTGCCGCTCGGCCCCATCCGGCTTCATGCCGGTGGACCGTCGGTTTGGAAACTCCATCACGTGATCAAACCTGGGCACTACCGACACAGGGTCCAATGGCGTGGACTTAAGGCGAGCGGGGGATGTGAATCCCCTGATTTGTCGCGAATGATGCGAAAATCAGGGCACTTACGTACCCCGCTCGCCAGTCGGATTGCTTAAGTCCACGCCATTGG
>JANOUN010000256.1:0-3670 GCA_031416875.1 Planctomycetota bacterium
TTTCCCTTCCAATTCACGAATCTCCGGCTTCGACCGTCGTTCCGGCACCTTTTCCAACGGCATCTCGCAGATTGAGCACTTGCCTGGCTCGTCCTGCATGACTTCCGGGTGCATCGGGCACACGAACTTCCCTTCGAGGCCGGTGGGTTCGGGGGTCCCGTCCGAACGCAACCGGACATGGATCGTCGCCGTTGCAAACATTTGCGGTTTGAGCAGGCGTTCCGGATTGCTGATGTTCACACGCACACGAATCGTTCGCGTCGCGTCGTCCAGAAACGGGTCAATGAACATGATCGAGCCGTTGAATGTCTCACCCGGAAATGCTTCCAGCTGGACATCGACTGCCTGTCCAAAGCGTATCCACGCGACATCGAACTCGTAAATGTTAAGGTACAGCCAGATCGGGTCGAGGTCTGCAATACGATAGATCTGGTCGCCCGTGGTGACGTATTGACCGACGCGGACATTCTTCTCGATGACCGTGCCGCCGATGGGAGCAAAGATTGTCAAGTGCGTGGTCGGCGTGCGGGTCGCTTCGATTTCGGCGATTTGTTCGTCGAGGATTCCAAGCAGCCGCAGCTTTGTGCGAGTCGCCTCCAGTCGCGACTGGGCAAAGCTCTTTCCGGATGGAGAGGACGGCTTTTCCTTCTCGACCGCGTCAAGGCCGAGTACCAATTCGTTCTGCGTGGCCAGCAACTCCGGGCTGTATATCTCTACGAGATGATCGCCCTTTTTGACATCAATGCCAGTGAAATCCACGAACAGCCGATCGATGCGACCATCGATCCGCGACGACAGATACGCCACCTGCCGCTCGCTGTAGTCGAGTTTACCGACTGTACGAATTTCCTTGAACAGCGCGCGCCGCAGAACGGGCTCGGATTCGAGGCCAGCTCGCGTTTCTAAGTCGTCACGTGCGTTCGGCAGCTTCGAGACGGGAATCAACTGCATGCCGCAAAGCGGGCAGCTTCCGGGATTCGGCAGGCGAATCTGAGGGTGCATCGAGCATGTCCATATCTCGCTGCCGGCCACCGCGTCAGCGGAATCCTTTGGCCACCACACGATCGCCAGTGTCAATCCTGCGAGGACAACTACTCCCAAGCCCAGTCTGATGAGAATTGATTTTGCGTTCATAGGGATATTCCCGCAGTTCCTGATGGGATTTCTTTTACAAGCAGCTGACGCCGCAGTTTCACAAGTTCGATCACGGTGACCGGTGTCATCTGGATTCACCCTCTGTTACTCGTGCGACTGTCCCGGATTCAACTTCGTGACCCCATCCAACTCGGGGATTGTCGTTTTAATCGTGGGATAAGCTTCCAGCTTGTCATTGCTTTTAAAAAACAGGGCGTTTTCTTCAATAGATGCCAGGCTGGAAGCCTAGCCCACGGGAAATCCCGACTAAGACGACAATCCCCGACGCCGTTGGGCGTCGAATCCGGGACCGTCGAACTACAAATGCAATTGCGATGCCTCGCGACAGGACCATCATTCATCATCGCATTTGAGACATTGTGAGCCAGTTCGTCACACTCGAAAAGACTCTGTGCGGAAAACTGTGCGATTCCGGACTCCGCCAGTCCGACTTCAACAGCTTCAACGCATTAATGATTTTGCGAATGCCTGGTCCCGCACCGTTCCTATCGTTCTGTCCTGGCTCGCTCGCGGAGGGACCGTCGGTGAACTTTGCCCGTGACTCCCTTGGGAAGTTCGTCCAGAAATCGGATGGTTTCCGGAACCTTGTACGGCGCGATCTGCTGTCGGACAAACTGCTGAAGTTCTCCGGGAGTGACCGGGTTTCGCACGGCAACGTAAGCCCAGACGACTTCACCAAGCTCATCGTCGGGAACCCCCACGCCCCCGCATTCTCTCGCGAGTTCGACTCTGGACTTTCGCAGGTTGCCGGCGAATGCATGCGGAATCACTTCGAGAAAAAAACAATGTACGGTGGTAAGTTTACTCAATGCGGTGTCGTGCTGTCACAAAATTCCGACGATTTCATCTCAAACTGAGCGATCCAAACATGCGACGTTTTGAGCCTCTGGCGTCAATAAACTGGAGGCAGGGCATGTGCGAAAACGGCCTCCATCTCAGCGATGGCCGCTTCTTCTGCTTTGGAGACTTTGTGAAATCCAAGGAGACCTCCTGCGGCTTCCGCAATACCGCGTGCCCGCTTTGTTGCGGCGGATCGCAGTTCCTGAAACGCAGCATCGGACAGGACCGGACGGGCCGCATGTACGAACTTTGTCCATGCGTGGAAAAGCTCTTCAGCAGGCTTTCTGCAAAGCCATGACTGAAGCAGTCTAAAGGCTGGCGAAGTTGAAACCAAACCCAACTGCTCGGCCGATTTCAGAAGGGCCGCCTTCTCGGAAGACTCAACGTTCCCGTCGGCCCATGCGACGTGAATTGCGGGGAACAGAGAGAAAGCCATCAATGTTTTGGGAGTAATCTGCACACTCTGAAGTTCGTCCAGAACATTTTTATCGGCAATGCCAGTCACGTTGGCCACCGTGTCTGCTGCGCCGTCTGTGGCCGACCGCTGGTACAGCTCGATCATCAGTTCCTCCTCGACTTCCTGAAAGAACTCATTCTCAAGTGCGCTGGCTTGTTTTCTGAATGCATTGTGAGGCATACTATGACCCTGTAATCGGTAGCGATGGCTGAACTGCCACAAGTGTCACACGTCACGGTTCAATTGTCACTCTATGGACAGACTTTATCATGCTGCCTCGATTTCAACATATTCTTGTTCCCATCGACTCCACGGCCAAAAACAGCGCGGCGGTGGACATTGCATTTGAACTGGCCGTTCAGAACAATGCCACGACGTCCCTGCTGCATGTGGTTCAGTCGATTGATTCCGGAAGTGATTCTCCGGACGAGGAAACCACGGAGTTCTACGACCACATTCGCGAACGAGCAGAGTCGGAAATGGAACGCATGTCGCAGCGATTCCTCGAAGCGGACATTGCCTGTGAGGTGAAAGTTCGGATCGGCGACCGGCTGCATGAGATCGTCGAATTTGCGAGTCAGCATCGGGTGGACCTGATCGTCATGTCATCTCACCGGATTGATCCGAACCATCTCGTCGAGACATGGGGAACACTCAGCTATAAAGTGTCGGTGATCTGTGAATGTCCGATTCTGCTGGTGAAGTGACAGGAACCGAATACCGCGATGCGTCAGCTTAATGGACGGCAGCTGGCAGCCCGTGATGCTCACCTTTTTCAAAACACGACCTGGGCGCGGCCAGCAGGCCGCGTGTTTGCCATCAGAGTCCGGCTGATGCAGGACGTGCCGCCGATGAATGGTTCGCTGACGGAGTTCCGGCCGCCAAACTGCTTCCGACTGTTTCTGCCTTCGCCTTCATGGTTTCATGGACATGATCCGTAAAGTGTGCCAGCACCACGGTGGTGTTGTCCTGACCGCCCGCATCATTGGCGGCCTTGATCAAAAGACCGCACGTTTCCTCTGACGACAGATCAGCTGCCAGCAGTTCTGCGATCGCATCGTCGGTCAGTTGCGACGTGAGTCCGTCGGTGCATAACAACATGACATCGTTCCATTCAATGTTTGTAGGAACGGTAATTGGTGTTGTCTCGCTGCCCCCCAGCGCCGACATCAGTACGTCACGCCACTGCGACTTTTCGGCCTGCAGCGGAGTCAGTGC
>JANOUN010000257.1:0-4298 GCA_031416875.1 Planctomycetota bacterium
GAATCGACACCGTCCGAGCTGGCAGAGCTGTCCGCCCGATATCCGCAGCAGAAGTTCGTCTGTGCTCACGCTGGCGGTGAATGGGAACGCGGCATTCGCGCGGTGCGGAATTCGCCCAACATTCTGGTGGAAACTTCCGGCTTCGACGCCACGGCCGGGTTCATCGAAATGGCTGTCCGCGACCTCGGGGCCGCACGCATCATGTTCGGCAGTCACCTGCCATCACGCTCGCTTGGCACCGAACTGGGAAAAGTGATCGGCGCTGACATTTCCGAACGAGACAAGAAACTGATCCTCGGGGAAAACTTTCGAAACCTGCTGCGGCCGATTCTTAAGACATCAGAGTAATCAACGGTCGCATCATGGAACTTCATCGAAGCCGTTCGACAGGCACGGCTCGAAAAACCCTCAGGCCCACCAGCAGCGCGCAGAACGCGATGAAGGAGCCAGTAACCATTCCGGAGACGGTGGGCCAGTGGCTGAAGATCATCCTGAGCTGAATGCCTTCCCACAGCATGTGCCAGGTGCAGAGGACGATATACGCGGCAATGCACAGATAGGGGCCAAAGGCGATGAAACTGCGACCGGTGACGACGCGACCGCCCAGACCCAGCACGAGTCCGACGAGCGGCGCGATGGCAAGCACGCACAGTGTCGGCTGCCAGCCCATAAAGGCACCGATCATCGCCATGAGGGTGACGTCTCCGAAACCGATCGCGGGCATTCCCAGAATGAAATGCGCCGCGATGCGCGCCGCCCACATCAGTCCCGCACCAGTGAGCAGTCCACAGAGACTCCAGATAAATCCATGCAGATGCTGATGCTGCTTCATCCATTCCGGAAGATACGGGCCATAGAGCATCACGAAGTCGTAGTCCCAGTCGACCCAGACATGAATTAACTGCAGCTCACCGGTGAGCGTGGCAAAGGCAAGTGCGATGAGAATGCCGGGAGCGACGATGCTGTCCGGGATGACGTAGTCCAGCAAGTCAGCGATGGTTGCGGTCGACAACAGGAAGACAAAAACCAGGTGATACGGCAACCGAATCTGCCAGAGTTCCATCGCCGGGCGTACTTCAGTGACCGTCTGACATCCGTGTTGCAACAGAAGCCATGTCAGCAGTCCGAAGGCAGCAGCAGTCAAGAAAGACGCAGCGATCGGCCACCACCGATCAGTTCGTTGGCAACCGCGACACTTCATCGGAAATGTCAGCGTCAGAAGTTGCCGCACGATTGAATACCGTTCATTGCAGGACGCACATGCTCGAAGTCCAGTGCGGATCGACGGATCAATCAATGATGTGGCCCAGACGGCTGCAATTCGCCCGGCAACAAATCCTGCGAGTACGATCAGAATCATGAATTGCATGCGTAACAGGTTCAGTCAGACGATTTTTCAGGCTTGAATACAATATTCGCCTGCGGACGGGACTACGAATTCGTGGCGCAGAAAAACACACAAGAATTGGACTCAGTCGCGGAATCTGTTGAAAACTCCGCTTTTTTGCGGCAGAGTAGTGATTGTTTTGTGGGCATTCTGCCTGTAAAAAAGGCATCACCGGAAGACGAATGGTCACATCAGACGCAGATGTCGACCGGCATAGGAGTTGCATTGTTCAGGCTTTGTGGTTGAAAAAGGTGTCTGGAACTCTCCGGCATCAGGTTCTTCTCGTGTTTTTTTATGCCTCCAAAGTTCCAGACACCTTTTTCACACGCCCTTTGAAACTCCGCTTGGGCGGGTTTTTGAAGTCTGAGTCACGGAATGGCTGGTTTTTGTGAGTGTTGTGAAGTACAAGATTCCTTGCGTTTTTTCGCCTCGCATTGTCAGGCGAAAGCAGTTTGTGTATTCAGCCAATTGATGTGAAGGGGCGAGGCAGAGATCATGAAAAAGCTTGAGGCAGTTATCCGTCATTACAAGCTGGAAGACGTCAAGACAAAGCTGACCAGCATCGGCGTCCAGGGAATGACGGTTTCGGAAGTGCGTGGATTTGGCCGTCAGCGTGGTCACAAAGAGACTTATCGCGGGGCAGAATACACGGTCGATTTTATGCCGAAGGTCAAGCTGGAAGTGGTCGTCAACGACAACGAGGTCGAAGGCGCAATCAACGCCATCTGTGAGGCTGCTCGTACAGGCCAGATTGGCGACGGCAAGATTTTCGTTTCAAATCTTGAGCAGATCGTCCGAATTCGAACGGGCGAAACCGGCGTCGAAGCCATTTAAGCCCTTATCGGTTGGTTGGGAAATGGGGTCAGGAACCAATAGTGCGCAGTACCCTGCGGGCCATTTGGCTATTGGTTCCTGACCCCTTTTCCCAACCCGATGAGAAATTCCAGTTTCTCCGAAAGCAAAATGGGACACGGGTTTGTGTTGTTGGTTGACGTTTGCCGAATTACACTGCGTCTCTTCGTTTCCCCGCCGGAATTTCAATTCCGGTCCGTCGGGCGGCTCGTTGGCTGTGCAGCCTTGTACGAGTTCGACGGGGTTCATTGCCCGCAGCTGATGTATTTCCAAAAGGTAACTCGTCGTCCATGGCCACAATTTCCCGTGCTGACCTCAAGAAGCTCCGTAAACGCCGCGCTCGCCTCAAAAAGAAAAAAATGACCTGCCAGTTTTCTGGTCATGGTTCAATTCCGCGTCCGGTTTACGTGGACTATAAGGATCTGAAGACGCTCCGAACTTTGATCGACCGCGAAGGTCGCATTTTGCCTCGCCGTCGTACCGGAACGTCTGCTCTGTATCAGCGAGCGGTCCGCACCGCTGTGCTTCGAGCCCGATTTATCGGTCTGCTGCCATTCGTGGCCGAAGAATAAGCCGCGGTCAGACGATCTAAGCACACTCAGAAGCCGTCTGTTCACAGACGGCTTTTTTGCTGCGCTGCTTCTTATGTAGGATGGACATTCATGTCCGTCGTGGGCCCTGAAACTCTATCGAGCCGGAAGTCGTTCATATTCGACAAATTCATCGTGCGGTCCTTACACTGCGTCCGCAGACTTCAGCCGAACCAATAAGTCACACAGCAGGGAGACAGACGTGGCGACTCGAATACTCAGCATCTCTGGACTACGGGGCATCATAGGAGATGGTCTGGATCCGATTTACACGACGCGGTTTGCGGCGGCACTTGGAACCATCTTCTGCGGTGGCAAAGTTGTTGTGGCCCGGGATGGGAGATCGACGGGGCCCATGATTCAGCACGCTGTCATCTCCGGATTGCTGGCCACCGGCTGTGAGGTGCTGGATGCCGGCATCTGCACCACGCCCACTTGCGGAGTTCTGGTCCGACACCACAACGCAGCGGGAGGACTGCAAATCACCGCCAGTCATAATCCGATCGAATGGAATGGACTCAAACCGTTCGCACCGGACGGATCGGTGTTCAATCGGGAACTCGGGCAGCAGCTCCTCAGCATTCTGGATTCCGAAACGATCGCATGGAAGGATTGGGCGGGGCTGGGAAAAGTCACCGTCCTGCAGGATCCTGCACAGCCGCATATCGACAAAGTTCTTTCGCTGGTCGATGTCGAAGCCATTCGGAAGAAGAAATACCGTGTGGTGCTGGACTGCAATCATGGTTCAGGTGCCACCTGTGGACCTCGCCTGCTCGAAGCGTTGGGATGCGAAGTAGTCGTGCTGGGCGGCACGCCGGACGGTCGTTTTGAACACATTCCGGAACCAACGGAAAAGAACCTCGGGGATCTCTGCAAAGCCGTCATTCAGCACAAGGCGCACGCCGGGTTCGCTCAGGACCCCGATGCCGATCGGATGGCCATTGTCGACAATGATGGACGTTACATCGGGGAAGAACTGACGCTGGCGCTTGCCGCAGATTTTGTCCTGGAGCGCCGCAAGGGTCCGTTCGTCGTCAACGGATCGACCAGTCGCGTCACTGCGGACATTGCCGCGAAACACGGCTGCCAGTTCCATCGCAGTTTTGTCGGTGAAGCGCACGTCTGCGCCAAGATGCGTTCGGTCCAGGCCGTGCTGGGTGGTGAAGGCAATGGTGGTGTGATCGATCCGCAGGTCGGTTATGTGCGAGACAGTCTGGTCTCGATGGCGTATGTGTTAGCCGGGATGGCGGACAAGAAAAAGACGCTGGCAAAGTGGGCGGATTCGCTGCCGTTTTACACCATCGTCAAGGACAAGATTACGTGCCCGGCCAGTGCGGTTCCGGCGGCCTGCGAGGCCTTGCGAAAAGAGTTCCCGGATGCTGAAGCGCGGGAGGGCGACGGGCTGCGACTGGACTGGTCTGATCGCTGGGTTCAGGTGCGAGCCAGCAACACGGAACCGATCATTCGGA
>JANOUN010000258.1:0-2653 GCA_031416875.1 Planctomycetota bacterium
CGCCGCCGAGATAACCGGTCAAGAGTATCGCACCGATAAATCCAGTTCTCGGAATGACGAACAAGACTGAAACGAGAACTTCCAGCACTCCGATCTTATACATCAGGTCAGTCGTGAAACCCATTTTCTCAAACATTTGCGATTTGACTTCCCATTCCGTGAACTTGCCCATCGCGCTCACACCGATCATAAAAGCGGCCAGCAGGATGCTCAGAATCCAGCCCGTGAGTCTTGATTTCGAGGTCAACATTGGTTGCTCCATTGTGAAGGGAACCTCACGCACCGCATCGGTGCATCTCCCGTTTCAACAGCTATTCGTCATCGGGGATTTCAGGTTCGACCAAACAGGCGAGCAGCGAAAGAGATTCCTGCCAGCCGAGGTAACAGAATTCGACGGGGATCACTGCGGGAATGCCTTCCTGCACGATCTTGACCTCAGTTCCGCAGACGACTTTTCGAAACGTGATGGTCACCATCATTTCGCCAGGCAGGTTGGGGTCGTCGAACTTGTCTGTATGTCGGATTCGCTCGTGTGGCACAAGTTCCGTGTAGATGGCACCGAATGAATGGCTCTTGCCAGTGCTGAAATTCGTGAATGACATCCGGTATCCGCCACCGACTCGGGCATCCATTTTCAGAACTTCACCTGTAAACCCATGTGGTGGAAGCCACTTGGACATCGCATCGGGATCAAGAAATGCCCGGTAGAGGCGTTCGGCAGGTGCCTTGAACACTCGGTGAAGCCGAATGGTTCCCGTGGATTGTGACATGAAGAATCGTCTCCACTTCAAGAAAGGTATGTGATCGAGCTCAACCAATCTGGCACAGTCGAACTCACAGCCTTTCATGATAGCCTTTACGGCCAATAATGTTCCAGCGATTCCCGAGGCGCTGTTTTCATGATTGTGACGGACTTCCAATGGTTACGCGAGAATTTCATCGACGACGCGACCATGAACGTCGGTCAGTCGGAAGTCACGACCGGCGAACTTGTACGTGAGCTGCAGGTGGTTGAGTCCCAGCAGGTGCAGCATC
Organism: Planctomycetota bacterium; assembly: GCA_031416875.1. Taxonomy (GTDB): domain Bacteria; phylum Planctomycetota; class Planctomycetia; order Planctomycetales; family Planctomycetaceae; genus SXXK01. Next base: position 1,036 of record JANOUN010000258.1, read on the forward strand.
GTGGCGTGCAGGTCGTGCAGGTGGACCTTGTTCTCTACAGCAAAGTAACCGTACTCATCGGTGGCTCCGTAGCGAAGTCCGCCTTTCACTCCGCCACCGGCAAGCCACATCGTGTAGCCCTGCGGATTGTGATCGCGTCCGTCATCTCCCTGAGCCACAGGTGTTCGTCCGAATTCTCCCCCCCACAGCACAAGTGTTTCATCCAGGAGTCCGCGTGCTTTCAAATCTGCAAGCAATGCCGCGATCGGCTGGTCAACTTCCAGCGCATTCCGTGCATGATCTGCCCGTAATCCGCCGTGCTGGTCCCACTTGTAGCTGTGGGTGCATTGGACAAAACGCACGCCGCGCTCGATGAATCGACGAGCCATCAGGCACTGTCGTCCGAAGTTGCGCGTCTGCGGCTGATCCAGGCCATAGGCTTTCTGAGTGTCTTCAGACTCGTCGGTGATTTCCTGAAGTTCAGGCGCGGCGGTCTGCAGGCGATATGCCAGTTCATAGGAGTTGATCCGTGCTTCCAGCATCGAATCCGGCCCGGTTCGCGCCAGCAGACCACGGTTCAGCGTCTGAGCGAAATCGAGTTCCTGTCGTTGCAGATTCAGGTCCAGGTGGTCAGCGTTTTCGATAAACGGGATCTTCGCCTGGTCAGACGCGATTCCCGCATTTCCGATGGCCGTTCCCTGATAGTCTGCAGGCAGGAACGACGATCCCCAGGAAGTGGCTCCACCGTGCGTCAGCGTCGGGCAAATCGTGATGAAGCCTGGCAGCGACTCATTTTCCGTTCCCAGACCGTATGTGATCCATGAACCCATGCTTGGTCTCACAAACGTGTCACTGCCAGTGTGGAGTTCCAGCAGTGCGGCTCCGTGTCGTGAATTGGATCCGTGCATTCCGTTAATAATGCACATGTGATCGACGTGCTTTGCGACATTCGGAAACAGGTCGCTGACCCATGCACCGCTTTCACCGTATTGGCGAAATTCCCAGGGAGACTTCAGCAGGTTGCCTGTTTGTGATGAGAAGACTCGAGGCTTGTTGAACGGCAGCGGCTTGCCGTGATCCTTGATCAACTGAGGCTTGTAGTCAAATGTATCGACCTGAGACGGACCGCCGTGCATGAATAAGAAAATCACGCGCTTCGCCCGCGCGGGAAAATGGCTGGATTTCGGTGCCAGCGGTCCTGCGATTGATGCAGCTATGGCTTTGTCCTGCATCAGAGCCGAAAGCGCAAGAGTGCCAAATCCGCACGCTGACGAACGCAGCATCTCTCGCCGACTTGGGAGGATTTTAGTGGTACGGGACTTCATAGGATTCGTTTCTAATTCACAACATATGAGCGGTTCGGTGCTTGCGGGGTGTTGATTTGGTGATTCAGGTAGGGTGTGTGCAGCGCCAGCGGAACACACCAGTTCCGCACACTTTCCCAAATTGGTGCGTTGCGCTCCGCTTCACGCACCCTACCGATTAACCCAGGTTCAGAATGGTATCCGGAGTTTTGAAATTCGTAGGGTGTGACAAGCAGCTGGCAAGCTGCGAAGGCACACCACATGTGCGCTGAATCCTCGGTGTGCCCGCGCTCGCGTTGCTCGCTTGTCACACCCTACAGAAAACTCCGCATCTC
>JANOUN010000259.1:0-8830 GCA_031416875.1 Planctomycetota bacterium
GACTGAGGGACGTGTTGTTGAGTGAGCCGCAAGGCGCTAGCCGCGGGTTGTGCATTCGGTCAGCACCGGCGGCTAGCGCCTTGCCGCTCACAAAACCTCAAATCTGACCGCGCGGAGTATAAGTCCACGCCATTGGGACAACCAGGACCAGCGGCATTTATTGACGGCACAGGTGGGGAACTCTAAAGTCTCCGTGGTTTCTGACAACGCTCACCAGGGAATCGCCCCATGAAAATCCATGTCATCTTCTACAGCATGTACGCCCATGTGTTCACAATGGCCGAAGCCATCGCCGCAGGGGCAAAGGAAGTTTCGGGAGCGGAGGTTACTCTCCTCCAGGTGCCGGAACTCGTCCCCGATGCGGCATTGCAGAAATCGGGAGCCGCTGCTGCGCGGCAGAAGTTTTCGCACATTCCCATTGCCGATCCACATCGACTGCCCGAAGCCGACGCCATAATTTTCGGGACCCCGACCCGCTTTGGAAACATGGCGGCACAAATGCGGAATTTCCTCGATCAGACGGGCGGGCTCTGGGCCAAAGGTGCCCTCATTGGCAAAGTCGGGAGCGTTTTCACCAGCACGGGCACTCAGCACGGCGGCCAGGAGACGACCATCACGAGCTTTCACACGACACTGCTGCATCACGGGATGATCATCGTCGGAGTCCCCTATGCGTGCCAGGGGCTGAGCAATATGAATGAAATCACCGGCGGCACTCCCTACGGAGCTTCGACTCTCGCGGGCGCTGACGGGTCACGCCAGCCGAGTGAAAATGAGCTGGAGATCGCTCGGTTTCAGGGAAAGCATGTCGCAGAGATCACCCGCAAACTTGTGGGAGGATAGTGTCATCCAGGGCACTTGCCTGGTGCAGCGCGGCGTTCTTTTTAACCGCGTGCCCAGTGGGCCGCGCGAGCAGCATCCCGCTGGCTGGATTCCCTCGCGGGTCTTCGTACCACCGGAATAACCCAGGACGAGGTGGACCCTACAGAACTGTTGTCCAGGGGGTCAGGACGGCTCGGCACTTCCCGATCGAAACCGTTGCTCATCGAACCAGGATTCAGCGGAACTCGATAACGAATCTGGTCAGCGCCCCGCGCGTGGAGATCATTGAACTCGGGGCTCCTGGGAAGGATCGGATCTGCTGCCGTGCTGTCAAAGGCTCGTCTGGACGAAAGCTTATCAGTCACCAAGTTTTGATCGGCTTTCGCGAAGGCGATTCAGAAGCAGGACGACCGGGCCGCGAACGCGGGTCCCGCTCGCAAGTACTTCCAGTCGCGTGATCGCCGTGTCGAGCGATCCCTTTGCCAGATCCGTACGCTTGTCGTCGGCATAGACCTGCGCCAGCTGCTGCAGCGTTCGAGCCATGGCAAACTGGTACATGAGCACATCCGGAAACTGATCGGCCAGTTGCTCATAGTACGTCAGCGTTTCCTTCAGCGTTGCTGCTGCACGCTCCGTCTTGCCCTGTCCCAGCTGCATTCCTGCGATCCGTGCCAGTGTCGATGCATAGAGGCTTCGGTATTCGGGAACTGAGGGATGCGCTTCAATCAGTTCCCGGCACAGCTGCTGAGATCTCATCAGCCGCTGCATGTCGGATGGTCGAAAGACGGGCATCGTGCTGAGAGTATCCGCCAGCTCATATTTAAATCGATCCGACGCTGGATACTCCTTCTGCAGGTCTTCGAGAATCCTGATGGCGGCCGCCATGGCTTCATCCGCCTGATCCCAGTCGCGAAACAACTGCGCAATCTTCGCTTTATGTTTCGTGGCCTGGGCCAGTGCGACACGGAACGCCGCGCTGGAGGGGTCCTCTACGGTCAGCTTCTGCAGAATCCTCAGCGCCTCGGCGTTGGCGTCCGCTTCACGTTTCAGCCGCTGATTTTGTGCCGGAGGCGGCGGTTCATTGCCAGGCAGAATCCGGTTGAGCAGCGGGTTTCTCAGCCGGTATCGCGGTTCGACCGACGTGCGAAGTCCGAACGAGACCAGACTGTTGATGGCCGTGGCCAGTACGAAGCGCCCGTTCGCAGACTCATTCACAGCAGGCGATGCGGCCAGTGCGGACCGCAGATTCTGAAACTGCTGCAGCGCCACCAGCATCTCGCCGCGTTTTGCGGATATCATCATCATCTGCTGCAGAATCCCGGCCTGTGCCAGAACCAGACTGGCATCATCCGGTTTTCTGACTGCGATGGCTTTGTAACCGTCCAGCGCCGTTTGATAGGAATGTTGAGCATTCTCAAGCCTGCCAAGTTGCTGCTGAATATCACCCACCCGTCGTCTGGCAGCGGCCGATTCAGTGCTGAGGTCCTTGATGTTCTCTGCCGCCAGCCGGTCGAAGAAACCAAGCAGCGTTTCCAGCAAAGTCACGTCGGCATTACTCAGAATCGCATCGGCGGCCGGGAGGAGATCTTCGTCGCTGAGTTCCTCCAGTAAAGATTCCGAGCGCCCGCGAGCGGCAATATTATTGAAGACTTCTTCAAATGCGGAGATCGCGAGGTCCAGGTTCGTTTCCGCGCGGACCCGCTCACGCTCGACTTTCTCCAGCGCTTCCGTCTTGCCAGCCAGATTCTGTTCGGCCCGCTGGTATTGGCTGTTCCGTGCATCCAGAATCTTCTGAATGCGGCGGTTGGCAATGCCCAGAATGATGACGATTGTGGCCAGCAGGAGAACCGTCGCGGTCGACAGCGACGCGATCAGCGGATTGCGTTTCGACCAGCGCCAAAGCCGTTCCGCCAGCGTCACACGTCTCGCCAGAATCGGCCGGTCTTCAAGGAATCGGTGAAGATCGGCTTCCAACTCCCGAGCACTCTGATAACGTCGTTCGGGCTCAGCCATGCAGGCCTTGAGCGTTATTGTTTCCAGGTCCGCAGGAATCTCCGGCCGACTTGCCCGCAGCGAGGCAATCGTCGGCCGACTTTGTCCGCTGAGCAGCTGCGGAGCATTCACCGCGGGCTTCAGCAGGAGCAGTTCATACAGGGTCACGCCCAGAGCATAGATATCGGTACGGACGTCCGCTTCGCCACGAAGCTGCTCCGGAGCCATGTATCGAAGCGTACCGACAATTTCGCCGGTTTGGGTGACACCTTCCAGATCAGCCTGTTTCGCCAGCCCGAAGTCGGCCACCCAAATCGTCCCGTCCCGATCCAGAATCAGATTGGCTGGCTTGAGATCGCGATGCAGAATGCCCTGCCGGTGCGCGTAATCGACGGCATTCGCCACGTTCGCCATCACTCGGGCAATATTGCGAATGTAAGCCTGGTTCAGAGTGACGTCTTCGGCCGCGAGCAATTTTTCGTGGTCGCTGGCAGGCAACGGCGCCACAGTCGTTGCCGCAGCGTAAGTCTGCGCGCGAATCCGGCTAGCTCCGAGCGGATCCGCGGGCTCCGAAAGATCCACCGACAACCCGGACTCGTGCAGTACCGGCACATTCACCGAGGACATCGTTTCAAACAGCTGCAACACAGCATCCGCGCTGGCGAATCGGCGGAGACGCGGCTTGATCGCTGATGTGTGATCTGAGGAGGTACCGACCGCAGCGGTCTTGTCTCCTGCCAACCGGGCGGCAGACGACGCCGTCCTTAAGTGATGAATAATCTCCGCCAGCGTCACGCCATCAATCAGCTGCATGGCGTAATACTGCAGGCCGTGATCTTCGCCAATGCCGTACACGGGGACAATATGACTGTGGTGCAGACTCGCAGCTGATTCCGCTTCGCGACGAAACCTCTTCAGCTGTTTCTCCGAGCCGGCGATCAGGGAACTGATGACCTTGAGAGCCACATGTCGCTTAAGAGACTTCTGCACGGCCTCGTACACGACGCCCATACCGCCTCGGCCAATTTCCCGAATCAGCTGAAAGTCACCGAGCGTTTGTGGCATCAACAGTACAGACGTTGAGCCGCTGTCTCCGGATCGGCGATGGTGTTCCTCACGCTGGTTCGCCCGTTCAACCATCTGAATCGAAGGAAACACGGACCGGATCACGTCGGCGTGCTCAGGGAATGTTCGACAGTAGTCGTCAATCTGCGGATTCTCCCCCGTACGAATGCGCTCAGCGAATTCTTCAGCCAGCTGATCTACAGGATGTCGATCATCATCAGACAGCATGTATGGCCTCTCATTGTTCAGGACCTGGACCACTGGTGGAATTCAATCGTTGCAGGATTTCACTCAGCCTGGCTGCCGCACGGAGGTAGCGATTGCTGGCAGCGGTCGGAGTCAGCCCAAGGATTTCCGCCACCTGATTGTTACCAAGCTGTTCGAAATGTCGAAGGGCCAGAACTTCCCGATCAACTTCATTCATGGAATTCAGACCCTCCTGCAACCACTGCATTTCCTCCGCCTTCATCACCGCCTGACTGGGCGATGTCAACTGACCGATCAGAAACTGCGCGATGGACACACTTGTACCGTCCAATGGCCCGGTCGATGCGAAGTGAATCTCCCGATTCACATCCCGTTTCTGTCGAAACTGCCGACGATGCACGTCAGCCAGCGTCTGCAGCGTTTGCTGTCGGAGCCAGACAAAAAATGAGATATTGGCGGTTTCGAGAAATGACGGAAGCCGATCAGATGCTTCCAGAAACGCTTCCTGAAGGACATCGGCCGCATCAATACGACCGCGGATCCGCGGATCCAGCCGAAAACTGACAATCCTCTCAAGACGAGCACCATACGCTGAGAACAGCGAGGCCAGCGCTGTCTGACCTCCCTCCTGGAGCATGCGACGTTCGTCATCAGAAGTACCGTTCATCATTCGGTCCAGTGTATCATTTAACAGCAAGCCGCAGACGACTGCGTTGTTTCACCTGAGAATCGCAGTCGTCTATGGTTGCCGTTAAACGACACTCAGGACGCTGTGTCTTCGCAGATTGTGACGTTGTAAAACAATTTTCAGAAATCGCCTGTGGATAATTTGCGCATTGTGACGGTATTCAATTCAGCGACGATCCTGAATCGAGTTGCTGGATTTTCAATATAGATTTAAGTGCTTTTGTGACAAGGCTTTGTGATAAGGGGTATTTAAATGAAGAATGTGAAAGTTTACTTTGCCGCGCTGTCGGTCCTGTTCCTGTGCACCGCAACGTTCGCTCAGGATAAACCAAAAGGAGAAGGTCCTGGCAGGCGGTTTCCTGGTTTGCGCCAGCCGCCGGGTGGTGGCCGCCCTGAAATGGCAGGCGCGATGGCTCAACGATTGCCGCTGATGATGGCGCTCGATGCGGATAAGGACGGTTTGCTCTCGGCCAGCGAAATTGAAAATGCTCCTAAAGCTCTGGCAAAACTGGACAAAGATGGCGACGGCGCTCTCAGCCCCGAAGAACTTCGCCCGGACTTTGCTGCCATGGCTCGGGATGGACTGCTTCAGGGAGGACCGCCGGCAGCGAACGGACCGATGGGCAAAGAAATGATGGCCCGGATGTTTGAACAGCGCGACGCGGACAAAGATGGTAAATTAAGTGGAGACGAAATCCCCGAACGCATGCGGGAGAATTTGTCTCGCGTTGATGAAAATGGCGACGGCACAATTGATAAGTCGGAGATGGAAAAAGCCATGGCCAGAATGGGCGATCGAGCCGGGCAGGTCCGAGGTGCGAAAGGCGACAAGGACGGTGCCGGAGTGAAACCAAAACGCCCGCCGACGGAATAACTTTTAGGTCAACGAACGCTCAGCAATTTGTCGTGCCCGCAATCCCAAAACCATTGAGGTGTCATCAGAATTCTCACGAATTCTGCCAGGAGTCTGTCCCGATACACCAAAACCGTGAGCCGCAAGGCGCTAGCGGGGTGTTGATTTAAGGTGGGATAAGCTTCCAGCTTGTCAGGTCTCTCAAAAAGCACTGCGTTTTCATGCAGCGAAGGCAAGCTGGAAGCTTACCCCACGTAGAATTCAGATTAAATCAACAGCCCGCTAGCGCCTTGCCGCTCACACAAACAGCGGTATTCAGACAGACTCCTACGCAGAATCCTTAACAGCGTTGCCCTGATCCCTGACCCATGTGAGTGTTAACGATGCGACAGATCATGAATCAGCACTGGTCAGCCACTGTGGTCGCGATCCTTGCGTTGTGCCTGGCGGAAGCCGTCCGGGCCGACGAGAAGACTCCGGAGCCGACTGCGGAGGGCATCAAGTTTTTTGAAGCAAAGATCCGACCGGTTTTGATCGATCAATGTTATCGCTGCCATTCGTCAGAAGGGCAGGGAGTGCGTGGCGGTCTTTCGGTCGAAAGTCGCGACGCTCTGGCGGCGGGCGGCGAATCGGGACCGGCCATCGTGCCCGGCGACCTCGAACAGAGCATGCTCTGGAACGCGATCAACTATCGCGACTTCAACATGCCGCCGAAGACGAAACTGCCGACAGAGACGATTGCCGACTTTCGGCAATGGATCGAGATGGGAGCACCGGATCCTCGTGTCACGACCGACACGGTGGTAAAGTCCAGGGTGACTGAAGAGGATATCGAAAAAGGCCGGGAGTTCTGGGCCTTCAAGGCCCCCGTCAAACCGACGATTCCCAAAGCCACGGAATGGGCCTCATCCAATATTGACGGCCTTGTGGAACAGCAATACACCGCTCATCAGCTGACGCCTGCCGCAGATGCTGATGCGTTCACGTTCCTGCGTCGGCTGCATCTGGACCTCACGGGACTGCCTCCTTCACCGGCAACCATGCAACAATTTACGGACGCCTGGCAGCTGAATCCCGAACAGGCGATCTCGTCGGAAGTCGATCGCCTGCTGGGTACGCCGCAATACGGAGAACGCTGGGCTCGTCACTGGCTGGATGTGGCTCGATACGCGGAGTCGGCTGGCAAGGAAGTCGACCTCTCGTTCCCCAACGCATGGCGATATCGCGACTATGTGATTGATGCCTTCAACAATGACAAGCCGTACGATCAATTCGTGCGGGAACAGGTTGCCGGAGACCTGTTACCGGCAACAACAGACGAAGAATGGTCCGATCACCTGATTGCCACCGGATTCCTTGCACTGGGACCAAAAGCCCTGATTGAACAGAATCCGCGGCAGTTTCAGGCAGACCTGATCGACGAGCAGATTGATGTCACAACGCGCGTGATCATGGGGGTATCCGTCGCCTGTGCCCGCTGCCATGATCACAAATTCGATCCGATTCCTCAAACGGACTATTACGCACTCGCCGGTATCTTTCAAAGCACCGAAACATTTTACGGCGGCGCTCGCAGCCAGCGCAATCGACAACCGAGCAATCTGATCATCCTGCCGATTGACGACCCCAACCCGTCCGACTTGCCCATGACAAAGCAGGAAGTCGCTGAACTCAAAAAGAAGCGGGATGAACTCGAACAGGAAGCACTCGAAGCCCGGCGCGCGGCGCGACAGACACAGTCGACGGGAACTGAACCACGCCGCAACTTTGTCAATCAGTTTGCCCTGGATCTGCAGGCCGCTCAATTGACGAATCGAATCAACGGTGTCGATGAGAACGGCAAGCCGCTGACAGTGTGCATGGGCGTGCAGACCGCTGAGCAACTGAGAAACGCTCGAGTCCTGGTGCGGGGTGAAATTGATCAGCCCGCGCAGGAAGTTCCCAGAGGTTTTGTCCAGGTGCTGTCTTCGTCCGCATCCGTCATTGCACCGGCTTCATCCGGTCGTCTGGAACTTGCGAAATGGATGACAAGTCCTGAACACCCGCTGACGTCCCGAGTCATGGTGAATCGGATCTGGCAGCACCTGATGGGAGAGGCCATCGTCCGTGAACCTGAAAACTTCGGTGCGTCCGGTCCCGGACCCACACATGCGGAACTGCTCGATTACCTGGCCGTGCGATTTGTGGAATCCGGCTGGTCCGTCAAGAGCATGATCCGCGAAATTGCCACGTCCCGAGTCTATCGACTCTCTTCAAAGTTTAATCAGGATCGCTTTGAAAAAGATCCGGACAATCTCTACTTCGCGCGTGCGAATCCTCGCCGCATGGACGCCGAGGCGATTCGCGATTCCATGCTTGCGGCCAGCGGTCAGCTCGACACAAAGCGGCCGGAAGGTTCGATGATCTCTCGCTTCGGATCGACTTTGATTGGTCCCAACGGACCGGCGATGCAGCCTGTGGCCACAGGCACACCAGGTATGGAAGGACGCCGACCATTGATGGCCGGAGGCATGATGGCTGCGGCTCGAAATCGTCAGGGCGGCGAAAGCATTTTTGATTCCACGGTCAATTATCGCTCAGTCTATTTGCCGGTCGCACGAAACGCACTGCCTCGATCTCTGGAAGTGTTTGACTTCGCTGAACCGAGCATGGTCATTGGCCAGCGTGAATCATCGAACACACCAGCTCAGGCGCTGTACATGATGAACAATGCATTTGTCATCGAACAGAGTGACGCGTTGGGCCGCCGAATCCTGAAAGAGGCTGAGACCCCCGCGGACCGCATCGATCTGGCTTTTCGACTCGTTTACAACCGACCGCCAACCGCCGAGGAGATTAAAGCCAGCAATCAGTTTTTCCGAAGCGCTGACACGACACCCGCAGCGGGCAAAGGTGGCCCAGGGCGTTCCGAAAACGAACACAAGTTTGTCGCGCTCAGCGAATTCTGTCAGGCACTTTTTGCATCCGCCGAGTTTCGATACTTGAATTGACCTATGCCTCACGTGGTGGAAAGTGACATTTTCGACCGCGCGGAGTAAAACGCGGGGTTCGCCCCAATCCGAACGTAGCGGATTTTTGAATTAATCAGCCGTTGGGCGCTAGCCACGGTTCAAGGACGGAAAACACGATGAAAACAACCGAGGCTAGCGGTCTGTTGATTTAATACCAACCCGAAGCGCCAGCGAGGCTGAAATGGCTGAATTC
>JANOUN010000260.1:0-4680 GCA_031416875.1 Planctomycetota bacterium
GGGACAACATTGACTGCAGAGAAGGCGTCACGGCGGAAAATCCGATGACGACGATCGGCAGAATGAACCACAGTGCCATGGGAGGCAGGATTTTCATCCCCGTAAAACCGATCAGCGAAAAGCCGATCGTCATCAACGTCACACCGATCAACGCCATCCGACGTTCGCCAAGTCGCGGCAACAGACGTCGTACAAGCATCCCTTGTCCGATCGACAACACTAGTCCGACATAGGCATACAGGAGAAAATTCCATTGAGTGCTGTAACCAAATTCGCTGGTCAACAGTGACAATGTGCTTTCAAACTGCGCAAATCCAAATGTGGTAATGAACACCGCGAACAGGATGATCGACATTCCGGGTGTCGAAAGGTGCCGTAGTGCTTCACTCGGTCGAAACGCCCGGTGTGCTGACCGCTGAGCCGATTCGGATGGCCTGCGGGATTCCTGAAGTTTTACCGTCGCCAACAGGAATGCCAGCGCGGAGAGAATTGACGCCACGTATCCCGGCATCCCGGACGGCGGTGCCAGCAGTCGATTTTTGAGATCGGCACGGGGCAGAGGTGTCGCGAGCAAAGAAGCGATGGCTTCTGTGTTGGGATCAGAGATCTTCGAATCCTGAAACACCTCATCCCGGAACTGCTGCTGAGAGACCAGAGTGGCATCCTCTTTCCAGGATTTCACCATCGCCCATTGCGGATCATTCAATGCCACGGCGGCGTCATTTGAAACGCAGATCGCGCCGATCAGGGGACCAAAGGTAAAGCCGATTCCAAACGCCGCACCAATCAGCGCCATGCCCTTGCCGCGACCTTCCGGTCCCGTACAGTCGGCAATGACTGCCTGAGCGGTCGAGATCGTGGCTCCGGCAATGCCCGCACCGATGCGTGTCACGTACATCCAGACCAGCGGACTGAATCCCAGAATCAGGGCGTCGCGTCCCTGAGCAGACACATAGCCAAACAATCCGTACGAGATTGTGGATCCCGCCAGCCCCAGCAGCAGAATCGGCCGTCGGCCAATCCGATCCGACAAGCTGCCCCACATCGGCGCGAAGACAAACTGCATAGCCGAAAACGACGCCATGAGCATTCCGAGTTGCCAGCCACTCGCATTGAACAGGGCTCCATAGCGGGGCAGCAGCGGTAGTACGATTCCGAAACCAAGCAGGTCAATAAAGACCGTCAGGAACACGATGAACAAGGTCGCCTTGTTCACCGGAGACGCCGCAGGTTGCGCAGCGGGAGCAGCATTGGACACAGAGACTTCTTTCACAGCAGAACAGTTGGAAAAAGGGGTCAGGAACCAATAGTGCAGAGCACCCGACGGGCCATTTGGCTATTGGTTCCTGACCCCTTTTTCCAACTAGCGTTTCATAATCCACACGCAGGCCCACGCCAGCAGCGGAAACAGGACAAAGATCAGCGCGATGGCGATCAAATTGGAGCGACGATTGTCAGGCCAGCGTCCCATGCGACTTGATTACTCTGTGATCTGCTCATCTGTTTCCGGAACGGCATCGCTGGACGGATCGAACCATTCGTCCTTGAACACAATACGTTTCTTGTGCTTCATTGCCAGATTTGCTGTGAGAGCCATAATGGCATCGGCCATTGCGACGCGGCCGTTGCACCGCAGCTTGTCGGCACTCAGCTTGTTGCTGACGCAATAGCAGAAGTGTTCCATTTCTTCCCTGTAGCCGCGGCTGACTTTGTCACCCATGCCTACCTGAGCCATTGCACCTGCGGCGCTGGGAGCCGCCGTGTTGTAGCTGTCGAGTGCCGGACCACCACCCTTGGCATTGTCAATGACCCACAAACGCTGATCCAGTCCACCACCGCTGGACGGGCTCTGTTCCTTGTAAAGCAACGCTTCTTTTTCTTCCTTCATGACCAGTGTGCCACGGCTGCCGAAGACAGTTTCGCCGTAGAACTCCTGACGATTGGTGCTGATCGAAGAATATGTCACGATGGCAATGTCGTTCTTTTCTTCGTCATAAAGTCTGCCGGGAAATTCCAGCGTCACATAAATATGGTCATCAATGTCGCGGTCATCGATCCACTTGTCTTTCGGACCAAGTCCTTTGACGCCGTAGAAATTCTTTCCGCCATAGCCCTGCACGGCCAACGGATGCTTCTTGCCCAGGAAGATACTCGATGCATCCATCTGATGGCTGCCCAGTTCCGCCATCAGTCCGCCGCCGGTCTTGTTATACAGTCGCCAGTCCACAAGCTGCTGCGCACTGTCGTAGCCCAGTTCCTTAAGCTTACCGGATTTCTCAAGTTCCAGCAGATGATCCCGTTCTGCGGTCGGTGTGTCTTCCCATTTGCGCCAACTGTCGCGTCCGGGGAAACTGTTATTGCGGTGCCACTGAGCGCGGATGAACTTGATATCGCCCAGCAGCCCCTTCTTGATCAGATCGTTGGCATTGTCATAAAGCACGCTGTAATGCCGCTGATGCCCGACCGCCAGCAGCAGGCCTTTCTCTTCGGCCTTCCGAATCATCTGCTTGCATTCAGTGATGTTGTGAGCCATCAGCTTTTCGGTGAGCACATGCAGCCCGGCGTCCAGACAGGCCATCGCAATCGGTGCGTGCTGGCTGAGCGGTACGGCAATCACCACCATGTCGAAACTGACCTTGCCGTCGGCCCGTGCCTGCAGCAATTCGAGATGGCTTTCAAAGACCTGAACGGTGCCCGCCTTGTCCTGTCCCAGTTTCTTGATCAAGCCAATTCTGGCTTCCGGGTGAGTGCCCTTGAATGTGTCTTCGATATTTGCCTTTCGTGGATCTGCGATCGCGACGACGTCCATGTATTCCGTCGAATGCTCGGTCAGCAGCACATTTGCTTCATCGCCGCAGCCGATAAACGCCGTTTTGATCGGAGACCCATTCAGCTTCTCATAATCAAAGTACAACGCACCAAGACCAACGCCGGCAGCCGCCGTGGCCTTCATCATGTCGCGGCGCGTAATGCCGACGACTTCGTTGAAATTGTCTTTTCCAATCTGAGTCTGCTCAGGTGTGATTTCCATTGTATTCTTCTCCACTTTATTTTTGATCGTTAGTCGAATTTTCAGGCGCAGGTGACGTCGCTCGGCGACTCGCATTCCATTTGACTCATACGCGAAACCAAGGCCATGCAGCGGTATCCATCCATCACCTTCAAGGAAACAACTACGTTCTCGCCCATGAATCTCAGTCGGCGGAGCGACTGAGCTACGTAGGCGACGTCGCTCCGCGACTCGCATTCCACTTCACTTTTACGCGAAACCAGAGCCATGCAGCGGTATTTATCAATCGCCTTCAAGGAAACAACCACGTTCTCGCCCATGAATCTCAGTCGGCGGAGCGACTGAGCTACGCAGGCGACGTCCAATCCATGACTATTTCTTTGGCACATCTTTCGCCGTCTTCCGTTTGTAGCAGAATCCAGCGACCAGTTTATCCAACCCAAACCAATAACCTGTTGGAACTGCGGCCAATGCCAGTAAGGCAAAGACTTCGATCAGGTTCTTGTTCACAATAAAGCTGTGCTCCGGACCTGGCGCATCGGGCACGCCTGGCAGCGGAGGCATCGCAAGGTAGAAGCCAAACACCATGAAGGCGGCTGAGAAGGCCGCGAATCGTGAGAACAGTCCAACAATCAACAGGATCCCCAACCCCGCCAGGCCTGCGATCGTGAGCAAGTCCACAACACGAACCGGCGACAGTGGAGGTGACAGCGGCCCGCGAGCCAACTGGGATACTTCCGGAATCTTTAACGCCTCTTCCTGCAATTCCTCATCCATCGCGATCACTGGACCCGCCAGATCACGAGCCTTGGCACGGGCATCGGACCAGATGCGATTCAGATGATCCTGTTCGAACGTAAGTTTTGCCGAGGCCAGTCGATCTTCATAACGCTTCACCATTTCATTATAGAGTTCGATCTGACTGATGCGGCCATCGACCAGACCCGCATTATCCGGATCACCCACCAGATGGGCTCGCATACGTTCTTTGTATGACAGCCGACTGGCGCGTGTGAACGCTTCATCCAGTGCCTTGCGATACAGATCGTAATCATCCCCTGTGCGATCGGCGATTTGTGCTTCCAGACTGGCTTTTTCCGAAGCCGTCATTCGTCGTTGTCCATCAATCTTTAGTCGTGTTGCGGCAGCGTCAAACGAGATGGTTTTGTCCAGTTTTAATGCCGCGAAATCCACGCCGTCCGGCAGCTTCTGCAGGTCCAGCAGTGCGTCATAGCTGCTGGCACCGTCAATCAGTTTTGTCAGCTGAGATTTTTGCCCGTCGCTGAGCTTATAGTGACTGCTGAAACGCTGATTGAACTTATCCCAGCGCGCTGCGACGGCATCCGGATTCAGCCATGACTTGTCGTCGGGATCGCCTGCCATCGCTCGAAAAAGACCGCGAAACGGCCCTTGAGCACTTTTCAGGTAGCCATCCGATGACCACGGCGACTGTGTGCTGAGCGTGTCAATTTTCCACATACCCTCGTAGAGCAGTTGCCATCCGATTCCAACCCGCAGAACGACGAGCAGAATGACAGCAGCTAACGAGTATCGACGAATATCAACCACGGGAGAAAATCTCCGATTTCTGTCTGGAAGTGCGTCCGAATCTTAACCCTTAAGGTCTCATGATCTGATCTTCGTCCCAGACGATGAGTTCTTCAGGAATA
>JANOUN010000261.1:0-1728 GCA_031416875.1 Planctomycetota bacterium
CCGGAACCACTGTCACCCAGAAAATGCACATGCTCCCGCAGCACTTTGCTGGGAACAATGACCGGGCCGTTGTCAGCCGTGTTAACACCCCAGAAAATGTCGTGCCGGAACTTTCCGTTATCGCAGGCGTGGAGTGTTTCCGTGATCTTCTTCCAGTTCTCCGATGTGAACGGCATACCCGATGGAAGTGGAAATCCACGTGCCGTGAATCCCGCGAAAAGTCTTGACGTGCAAAAGAACGTGAATGCCACAGGCATTATGAGCGGAAGCATCAGGCTGATGACGAACCGGATCCCCGTCGGCATTTCGCGGAGCGCCTTGAGTTGTGTGCCACTGATTCCCTGCGACGGAACGTGCAGTCGAGCCTCTGGGGTGAGTTCATCGATTCGTTTTCTGCGACTCTCACTTTCCTCCCGCAGGACACGAAGCCGGTCTTCCCGGGATTGTTGAGGCAGCAATGTCAGAAACTGAAGATTCAGGTCATCACCCATCATACGTTTCAGAACGGGCTCGAGATTCTTTCTCAGTTTGGCGGCAGCCTCCCGTTCTTTGCGCGCCTCTTCTTCAGCCGCAATGTCGTCCCAGTTGGTCTTTTTGGACTGCTGATAATCGCCTTCCAGATTTCGAGACAATTCCGGATTCGCGTTCGAATCAATAAGGCTCCATTCGTAGGAGTCGCGTTCAATTTCACGTCGTCGTTCCAGTCCCTTCTCGTCGAGCTCGAGTCGATAAAAATGTCTTGGAACCGCGAGCGGAAAAATTGTGACAGCCGCGCTGAGCGCGATCAAAGTGCGGGTCGCGGGATTTCCTGCAGGCGAGCGATGAATCGCGGGATTTGTCGATTTGATTCGGTCATACAGCAACCACGACGTGCAGCCTTTTCCGAATTCACTGAGAATCTGATTGGGCCCAAGGAATCGTCCGCCCCAGATTGGCGAGAACAGATCGATCACGAACGGGGCGACGAGAAAGAACAGAATCATCAAGAGCGGCCCCTCAACGTCCGGCTGTCTTGCGGTATCCACCATGGCATGACGGAAATACAATGCCAACACGAATAAGATGGACAGTGGCACGAGTGTGTGTTGAATTCCAATGGATTGCCACATCCCGAGTCGCCACCGATTTCGGAGCGTGTCGCGAATTGACTGCTGTTCGGTCAGCGTGCGGGGAATCGTGCCACGGGCATCGATCACATGCAGAATGAATCGATCGATGAAGAACCACAGAAAACAAAGGGTCAGCATTGCCTGAAAAAACCAACTGCCCAGCACAAAAGACAGAAAGGTTCCGATCAGCGCCGTCACCGCCGCATAAATCTTTGGGACAAAACCTGAGCCATAGAGGGCGATGCAGACGGCAAACAACCCGCAGCCAAGGAAGAGCGAAATGGTTGTCCCTTCGTGGAAAGTTGTTTGCAATGGATCACTCTGGAACCAAACATACATTTGCCCTATGGCAAAGGTGTAGACCACGAATTTCAAATAGAAGAGCCAGAGCGAGTCCGTCCAGTTGAATCGATAGGCCGTTCGGGCAGGATACTCAAAGGATGTCGTCGGGTAATTCGGTGAGTGAACGTCATCAGGAGCCGTGGGAGCCGGGTCCTGCATATTCAGGGGAAACGGGAATGGTTCATCTTTAAGGAATGGCACGGAGGACCGCCAGCAAATCGCGAAGAATGGGGACAACTTCCACTGTGACGGCACACGGAAACTTTTGACCGGGGAT
>JANOUN010000262.1:0-4186 GCA_031416875.1 Planctomycetota bacterium
GCCGGAGATTCGTGGGCCGTTTGGCACCATCAGCACGAATGTCCCGGATATTTTTGTGACGGATCAGTTGCCGCTGTGTGCACAGATGGCGGACAAGTACACGATTCTCCGCAGTCACAGTCACAGCGATAACGGACATTCAACAGGTTACCACTATGTGATGACAGGTCATCGGCCCAGCTTTGCCGATGGCGACAATCCCATACCCAACAACGAGTACTTTCCCTCGATCGGGTCGGTCGTTTCGCGCACGCTGGGCCAGCGAGGTGCTTTGCCAGCCTACATCAATCTGCCACATCCCATGTCTGCCGGTGGCCCTGGATTTTACGGCGCAGAACATGCGCCGTTTGTCATCGAAGCCGATCCCACGCAACCTGACTTTGAAGTCAAAGACCTGCGCCCGCCAGGCCATCTTTCGGACAAACGACTCAGTCTGCGCAGGCAATTGCTGTCCGGCATTGATCAGCTGGAACGCGAACGCAATCAGGCTCAAGGGAAGGCCATGTCGACCTATTATGAAAAAGCTTACAGTTTGATTACGTCAGACGACGCCAGAAAAGCCTTCAACATTCACGCTGAGCCGGATGCGGTACGAGACGCCTATGGTCGCACGCAGCTGGGGCAATGTACCTTGCTGGCGCGACGGCTGGTGGAGGGCGGCTGCCGTTTTGTGGGAGTCGACGCACCGGGCTGGGACGTGCACTTCAACTGTTTTCCCAGTCTGAAAACAGACCTGATTCCTTACGCCGACCGAGCGTTCAGCGCACTCGTCACAGACCTGGAACAACGCGGACTGCTCGATGAGACGCTGGTCGTGATGATGGGAGAAATGGGCCGCACGCCGCGTATCAATGCGCAGGCCGGACGCGATCACTGGTCCATGGCGCAGACGATCATCTTTGCCGGCGGCGGCACAAAACCCGGTCAGGTGATCGGAGCGACCGACAAGCACGCCACGGCCCCGATCGGAAATCCGGTGGGCGTCAACGATCTGCTGCGCACGATTTCGGTGCTGATGGGTATCGACCCCGACCGAACATTCCTCGGACCGCTCGGCCGACCTGTGCCAATCGTTGACGGTGGCAAAGTGATTCATGGTCTGATTTAGCCGGGCGGTCCATACTTCAGATGAGCGATACGTTCACGTTCTTCCAAAGTAAGAGACTTCGCCATCGCCGGGACTCCGTTCCCAAAGAATCAGCTTCAACTCCTGGTCCTGGAGTCTGTCTGATTACCGCTGTCTTAGTGAGCGGCAAGACGCTAGCCGCCGGTTTTTTTACGCGAATTACCCGCGGCTAGCGCCTTGCGGCTCACGGTCCAGGAGTATCGGGACAGATTCCTAGGAAACACCCAGCATGGCCTTTCTCAAAGACCAGTTTCGCCTCCCACCCTTACAGATCCTTCGTGGACTTTGGCAATATTGAGATGGTCCATCATCGCAAGCGCCTGTCGTTCCGCTTCAAAGCGGGCGATGACCTGACGGGTGTCCATTCCCGGTTTGACGACCTTCAGTGCCACACGTCGCCTGACCGGCTCGGTCTGTTCGGCCATGTAGACGACTCCCATGCCTCCTTCACCGATCTGCTCCAGCAGCTTGTAACGGCCGATTAGTGAACCCGGCCGCTCGGAAGTCATCGCCACCAGGAGCGTCGGAGCCAGCGCGGATGCCGGTGCTTCCAGGAACGTGCCTTTGGCGTAAGCCTTCAGCAGCGACTCGATCTCCTGACGCAGTGCCGGCTGACTGGCACAGGCCTTGTCCAGAAAGATGGCGCACTCGTGAGCGCTTCCAAGCTGGATTGCTTGCTCAAAGATTGATTCCTCAGTGCTTTTCAATTCCGAATCCTCTGCAACGGGTCAACATCCTCAGACATCCACGACGACCGACGGCGGCTGAAAACGGCCTGCCGACCAACGCCGCGAGGCACAGCGACACCTGTCGCTCGCATGGGAATAATCGCAGGGTCCCGGGCCATCCACAGTGCGCCAACATCCACAGTGCGCCAACTATCCCGCAAACACATCAACAATTTCGCTGAATTGAGCGGTTCCGCCCTGTAACTCAGTCTGCCGCCGCTTCCCGCTCCAGCCGCCGCACCAGCCAGGCCCGCGCATATCTCCAGTAACGGTCTGCCGTCGGCACGGAGATTGACAGCACTGCTGACGCTTCAGCGAGCGTCATGCCGGCAAAATACCGCAATTTGACCAATTGCGCCTTCTCCGGATGCTCCCGACTCAGGTCCGTCAGTGCCTCGTCCAGGGCGAGAAGATCGACCTGGACTTCGTCGCTGGCCGGATCAACAAGCTGAACATCATGACGCTGCCAGTCGCCGCCCCTTTTCTCGCGCGATTTCCGGCGAGCGTTCTCGACAAGAATCCGTCGCATGGCTTCCGCTGCCGCTCCGAAGAAATGATTGCGGCTGTTCCAGTGCTGAGCACGTTCGACATCGACGAGGCGAATGTACGCATCGTGCACCAGAGCCGTGGCCTGCAATGTCTGCCCGGGTTTCTCCTGTGCCAGTCGCGCCGCTGCCAGCTTTCGCAGTTCGTCGTAGACCAGAGGCAACAATTGCTCGGCCGCCGCCGGATTCCCCGCTTCTATCTGCGACAGGATTTGGGTCACATCGGACATGGCGTGAGGCTCGGCGACTATAGACTGCGGATCTTAGGGTAGTGCGACTGTCTCAAACTGCTCTCGATTCCGCAAGTGGTTCTGTACAGTGCCGTGCGGGACTGTTTCTTCAGAAAACCTAAATCAGACCATGAATCACTTTGCCACCGTCAACGATTGGCACAGGTCGACCGAGAGGTCCGAGATAAGTTCGGTCAGGATCGATGCCCATCAGGACCGAAATCGTGCGCAGCAGATCGTTGACACTCACAGGATTCCCCGTCGGTGCTGTGGCATGTTTGTCGGTCGCTCCGATCACCTGCCCGGGTTTTGTGCCGCCGCCGGCAAAGATGATCGTCTGGGCCATCGACCAGTGATCGCGTCCGGCCTGCGCATTGATCCGCGGCGTGCGGCCCATTTCTCCCATCATCACAACCAGCGTCTCATCGAGCAGTCCGCGTTGTTCCAGGTCTGTGACCAAGGCGCTGAACGCGCGATCGGCGTAGGGAATGAGGTCTGTTTTCAGACTGGGAAAACAGTTGAAGTGTACGTCCCAACCCGGTGCATCGACACCCACAAAACGGCAGCCGCCTTCGACCAGTCGTCGCGCCAGCAAGGCACATTGCCCCAATTGCGTGCGACCATAGGCGTCTCTTACGGCATCCGGTTCGGCGTGAATGTTGAATGCTTTTCTGGCGTCGTCCGATGTCACCAGACTGTACGCTTTTTCATAATAAGTTGACATGGCCTTACCCTGAGCCTGATTGCGATCGCGTTCCAGCTGATCAATGCCGGACAGCAATTGTTTTCGCAGACTAAGTCGTTTATCCGTAAGATGTCCGGGCGGACGCAGGTCCTTGACTTCAAAGTCAGGCTGCGTGGGATCGGCTTCGATGACAAACGGCGCATGTTCTGCGCCGTAGAATCCAGGGCCACCGGCCTGCATGGGATGCGGCAGATTGATGTAAGCCGGAAGGGCACCTCGCTGGCCAAGTGTCCGTGATACGACTGATCCGATGGAAGGAAAGTACTCGTTGTTGGGGATGGGGTTGTCGCCGTCGGCAAAGCTGGGCCGATGGCCTGTCATCACATAATGGTAACCCGTCGAATGTCCGTTATCGTTGTGACTGTGACTGCGGAGGATCGTGTACTTGTCCGCCATCTGCGCGCACAACGGCAATTGATCCGTCACAAAGATATCGGGGACGTTGGTGCTGATCGTGCCGAATGGTCCACGAATTTCCGGCGGTGCTTCCGGTTTGGGATCCCACATGTCCTGATGAGGCGGACCACCTTCCAGAAACAGAAAGATGCAGGACCTGGCTTTGGCAGCAATCGGACTTGCAGCCAGTGCCTGAAGTTCCAGCAGACGAGGCAACGTCAAGCCACCGATCAGACCGCACGCGCCCAAGCGCAGAGCGTGTCGTCGCGATGCGCCATTGCAGTTCTGATACGGTCGGCCGAGAGATAATCGGAACATAGGTGACTTCCCAATTCGACTGCTGGACTTTCGACCCCAACGGCCTCGTGCCGTTGGTGAAGTAGATGGTGGGCTAGCCGCCATCGGCGGAAACGCCC
>JANOUN010000263.1:0-1701 GCA_031416875.1 Planctomycetota bacterium
CTAGCGGGCTGTTGATTTAATACCAACCCGAAGCGCCAGCGAGGCAGAAACGCTGAATTCCTCGCTGGCGCTTCGGGTTATAATCCGCGCGGTCAGATTTGAGGTTTTGTGAGCGGCAAGGCGCTAGCCGCCGGTGCTGACCGAATGCACAACCCGCGGCTAGCGCCTTGCGGCTCACTCAACAACACGTCCCTCAGTCTTGGCCGCGCGGAGTATAGTATGATCATGAGCCCCAAAAACCACTAAATCAACAGACCGCTAGCGCCGTGCCGCTCACGGGGAAAAGCCGGGAATGCGAAAATCAAACCATGGTGAATCAAATGAAATCGACAAGAACCACATATACAGCCCTTGCACTGCTGGCACTGACGCTGGGTGGCCTGAGCAGTTCTGCGACCGCTGCCGATGTCGATGTGCGGCTCTCTGCCCAGGAAGCCTGGGTTGGCACGCCGGTCGTGCTGCAGCTCTCGATTAACAACGCCGCGGAATACGAGCAACCAGCCATTCCCGACATTGATGGTTGTGATATTCGTTCGGCTGGCGCGCCAATGCAGAGTTCGCAGACCTCGATCATCAACGGCCGCCGGAGCGAGAGTCACAGTGTTGTGATGCAGTATCTGATCACGCCGCGCCGCGAAGGGGCCTTCGAAATCCCACCGATCAGTCTCCAGGTGGACGGACACCGCGTCACCACGGAAAAGCTGCGTTTTGTCGCCACGAAGAGCGAAACAGGAAATCTGTTGTTTGTGGAAATCGCAGGCGGCAAGGACAAGGTGTTTGTCGGGCAGCCGCTGGAACTGACTTTGAAAATCTGGATCAAACCCTTTCACGATGCAAAGAAGAACATCACCTTGTCCGAAGCCAATATGTGGCACATGATCTCCGAGCAGACATCATGGGGCAGTTTCCTTGATCGCATGCAGGAACTTTCGGCAAACAATCAGCGTCCCGGCGGCAAGGAAGTTCTGCGGGATGATGGTCAGGGACACGACCGCAGCTACTACCTGTACGAGATCACGGCCATGGTCTATCCAAAAAGACCGGGAAAGATCGATGCGGATGACGTGCAGATCGTGATCGATTATCCCACGGAACTTGGCAAAGCACGCGATCCCTTCGCAGGCTTCTTCGAAGACAGCGGGTTCGGCGGCCGGTCGCCCTTGTCGGAGATGATGGGCGACGACTTCTTTGCGTCGCCGTTCGGCAATCGCCTGACAGTGTCGAAAACGCGACCGATCACAGGCGAAGCTCAAGTGGATGAGACCGAAGTCATGCCGGTTCCCACCGAAGGCCGTCCCGCTGACTACCGCGGGGCCGTTGGTCGCTACAACATCGTGACACAGGCGACGCCGACGGCGGTCAGCGCTGGCGATTCGATCACTCTGAACATCGGCATTGCCGGCACCGGACCGATGGAGCTTGTGCAGGCTCCGCCACTCTCCGAATTGCCATTGCTGACCGCTGACTTCAAAGTCGCCGATCAATCCCTTGCCGGCTTTGTGCAGGACAACACCAAACTCTTCTCCACCACCATTCGCCCGCGTCGTGAGGGAATCACTCAGATCCCTGCGATCCCGTTCAGCTTCTTTGATCCGGACACCGGAAAATACCAAACGGCGATGAGCGAACCGATTGCGATCACCGTGGATAAGTCTGAATCTCTGTCACTGGATGCGATTGTCGGCACGCAGCGGAAAAACG
>JANOUN010000264.1:0-3784 GCA_031416875.1 Planctomycetota bacterium
ATGGGACTTGCGTTGATACCTCCGTCTGGTGGTGATCAATGCTCGATGGGGACAAGCCCACATCGGGGCTCGTACACTGTGATTCTGACGCGACCAGCCAAACGCCTGGAATCGCATCGGACCGGCAAGCTGACGCATGCCACTCGCCGGACATTTTGTCGATCGCGTTTATTTAGCAGCTTCCAGGCGTGTCAGCCACCAGTGGGCGCGGACCTGTTCGGGATTTTGCTCCACATCAGCCAGTCTGAGCACCGTGACCGCGTCGGCGATATTGGCCTGTGCGATGAGCGCATCGGCTTCGTTCATCATCGACGAAAACACAGTCGGACCGTCCGGATACTGGATTCGATAGTTACGCAATGTGGATATCGCGGTGCCGATGTCGTTTCGAGACAACTGCAGCATGGAGGTCCAATAGAGTGTGTCACCCAGCGCGCTCTGCTGCACGGTCCTGATCATCGCCGGCAGTGGAATTGCATTGCGACTGACTCGCTTGCCGTCGACCGGCACTTCGACTTCAATCACGGTCTGCATACTGGCTTGCCGAATCTGCTGCAAACGCTGAATCATTTCGACATCCAGTAATCCGGAAATCTGATCCACACGTGCTTCCAACAAACGTTTTGAAGGTTTACCGAACAGTTCATCACTAGACGCACCCACGCGCGACCAGCGTTCTTCCAGAGCCATAATGCGCCGCTGCAGGCGCTCTTCGTCGGTCAGTTCTTCCTGATTGATGCCGGGATCATCCAGCGCATCCCCCACGCTGATGGATTCCCGCTCGAACGGGCTGTCAAGCGGCCTCATCAGCAGCGTATATTCCTCCTTCTGTTCTTCGCTCAACGCCGCTGCTGCAGCAATTTGCTGTTCTGGTTTATCCCAGACTTTGAAAGTCTCGGCGGGCCATGTGGTACCAAGTGCCGCCGAAAGTCGTTGCACCAAAGGACGAATTTCACTGGTACCACCCGCCAGCTCTTCGTACATCGTGGCTGCGTTCTGAGCTTCCATACGCTGCTGCAGCAGAAACATGCGCGGAGCGAACGCAGCCGGGTTGGCAACGACGAACGGTGTTGCCGACTTCCAGCGTTCAGTCTCGGCAATCAGAGTCACATCGGCAGGATCCGTCACGATGATCGACGTATCACCGACTTTCGGGACCGCTGTGCATCGCACCGGATCAAACAACAATGCTTTCTCTTCAATAATCACCAGCAGCAGCAGATCAGCCGCATCGACAGGACTGATCGCCATGGGATCGCCTGGTGTAGATGCCTTCAACAGCACGGAATCAATTTGCCGCTGCCGCAATGCTTCGGCAAGAATCCAGATGCGGTCTTCCACCGAACCGCGTCCGGTGAGCATGACTTCATAGAGTCCCAGCGGAAGGCGCGTTTCATTGACCTTGAGCGGAGACACATTTCTGATCACATGCTGGAACAGACGCTGCACTCGAACAAGGTCGGAACTGACCTGCCCGCCGCTCTCTTCATCCGTCTGTTTCCAGAGTGATTCCGTGAGCCGACTGAGCAACAGGCAGTCGCGAATGTAATTGACATCGCTTTCCGTGAAGCGACTCTGACTGGCCGCACGCTGCACACTGGGCGTCAGCAGGGCCGCGTTCACTTCGCTGAGGGACAGTTTGCGATCTTCTGCCGAGACACATGCCGACATCCACGAATTCAGACCACCCGCAATGGATTCCTTGCGTGTCTGCATGGCCATCGATTCCGGCTGCATTCGGGCAATTACGGAATTCAGCTTGCGACGGCAATCATCGACGACACTTTCCTTCGCCTGGTTGCTGGTGTCAATAACCGGTGTTGCCGGACCATTGCAGCCAGCCAGTGCCCCGCTGACCAGACAGAGAGTCAGGAGTGAGACAATCCAACTGCCGGGTTTTGGACTTGATTGCTGGCAGAACGAGAGCGGCATTCGGAGATACTTATGTATTGGAAGGAAAACTTACGTGAAAAGCTGTGATTTTCGCTGCGACGGCGTCTCTCGGCCTGGCGACGGACATGAATGTCCATCCTACTACGAACCGTGGCAAAATTCGTTGGATGAATCAATGCACGGCACAGGACAACTCCCGCAAATTTCCTGCGAGAACCTGCTGTGGGCATGACCAGACCAGAAAAAACATGCTTTCACGCACAGCCCGTTCCGCTGGATGACCGGCGATGTAGCCTGCTCCCTTGGTGGCGGCCAGCCATGCCTGAGCCGACCGAAGAGCCAGGGAATTCGCTCGCTGGCGGATTTCTTCCGCACTCGGAGCATTTGCATCGTCACTTGATTTCGCGGAGTTTCGCAGCAACTTGATCAGTTGTGTGGCCTCCTCCTGCAGCGGCTCCACAAACTCCGCGAGTTCCGGCCGCCGATCCACTTCTTCACGAAACATTCGCAATGTGCCCTGCGCTGCCCCGATCGCCACGGCGGACGTCCCCAAAGATCCCGCGCCACCGCCGGCTCCCGACAGCATGACTCGATCGATCGGTCCATGCAGAATTTCATGAGGACTGACAAGCACATCGTGCAACTCCACAATTGAGGTCTGCGATGAACTCAATCCCATCAGAGCGACGGGAGGCTGCACACGAATGCCTTGACGCGACGTCGGAATCGCGGCAAGAATCTGACGACCGTCGGTCAGTGTTCCACCCGTCACCAGAATGTCCGCCGCCATGACACCGGTTGCCCAGGGAACGGAACCCGTGAGCCGCACACCCTGCGAATTCCTGTCCGGAACAACGACGACCTGCGGCGAAGGCAAGTGCTGCCGCGACGTCGTCAGATGCGAAATGCCGACGGTGGCAAAGAGTTTACCGCTGCACAAGGCCGGCAGGAGTTGCGACTTCGCCGCGACGTTTGCCGATGTTTCAATCCGCTGACATGCGGCGTTGCGTTGAGTCAGAATAAAGGTCGTCAGCAGACTGCCGCCTGCAAGCTCGCGGTACACTTCCAGCATCTCGCTCCCGTCCGCACCGTCGCCGCCGAATTCGATGGGAATGTTCCAGCGGTTGCCGCCTGCTTCAGCCAGCAATTCCAGTTGTGCGGTCGGCCAGGAGTCTGCAGAATCGGGCTCCGGGATTTCGCTCAACGTACGAACCAGTGTTTGAAATGCGTCATGAGAAACGATCAGCGACATGGATACCCCCATTCCTCAAACGACCGTTGCCAGTCTTTCGCAATGCGTTGTCGCAGTTCTTCAGGAAGATCGGAGAACGAGTTTTTGCGATAGTCGGCAATCGAACTCACGTACGACTGCAATGCAGAATGCACGTGACTGAAATCCGGCAGTTGCAGTGCTTCGTAAATCCTCTGAATCTGGCCGACCGGATCCTGTTCCAGTTGTTCAAAACCCACTTCACAGAACTGTCCCGCCGGAATCAAGCTGCGTTCTTCAAAGTAAGCGTCGTACATTTTGCGGTACATGCGCAGGATCCAGTCATCCAGATCGTCAGCTGCCGATGCACGCTGCAGGCGATGCAGTTCAGCGACCGCTCGAAGCATCTTTCGACTGGAATGAAATACGTCAAACGGATTCCGGTGGATATGTACAAATTTTGCGTCCGGAAACATCTGCAGCAGGAGTTTGATGCGGGCGGTGTGCGGTGGCGACTTCAGTATCAGCGGCCGTCCGCAAAGCAAGGCCATTTTCTTCAGGAATAACAGGAATGCCTCTTTCCATTCTGCGACTTCGCCTTCGGAAACGTCCCGCATGGTGAGATACTTGTCGTAGTGGCCTCGCTGCCGTGGAAAGATCCAGCCCATGCACGGTGATTTG
>JANOUN010000265.1:0-7923 GCA_031416875.1 Planctomycetota bacterium
ATGCCGAAAATGGCATCGTTTGGACATCTTCGGCAAGCTGGAGCACGTGCGTGTATAGATTTTGCGCAATACTGTGCATATGATCATATGTGTCGTCCGAGGTACTGGTGTCCTTTCCGGCTGTAATAACTTTAACGATCGCCAGGGTTTGGCAGTGCACGATTGCGGTCGGGAAGGCCAGACCGTGAACAGATGCGACGCATCAATGCGCCGATATGACTTTGCAGGAGAACGGGTTTCATGGCGCGGTGATCCCGCGCGCCGGGTGGGTGTTTGCGGAAATGGGCAGACGGAGTCGACTTTGTGTTTGACTCTGTTTTTGCCAAACAGTCAGATACGATGAAACAGGTCTCGCGGTTCGACGTTGTTTGTGGCTCAGGGCGTTCTGTTTTTCGTTTGGTGTAAGTGGACTCCATGAAAAGCCTCATATTCAAAGTCTCAGCAGTGTTTGTTGCGGTGGTTTCCGTGGCACTCATGGGGGCATCGTTGTCCGTGTACTTTGTGCATCCGGACGCCACGTCGGAGATCAACACTCCGGCGATGCTGAACTACTCGTTCGAACAAACGACGGGCGAAAATCCAACGTGGACGGTGAAGCGTCGATTCTCAGTGGATCCCGCCGCGCCGGCAGAACGCGGCCAGGTAGGAACGTACAAAACGGCCTATGAAGCGATAACAAAAGCACATGAAGATCTGGCCAGCCAACTGGGCCGTCAAAAGACGGAAAAAGTCAGTGCCAAGGGCATTGTCGATCAGCAATTGACGATGTTTGCTGCGTCCCAGCAGCAGGACGTGGAAGCGATTGGCAATCGGGTGGCATTGCTGAAGGCGGCCGCTGAACAATGGCAGACCGCCGTGCAGGCTCGATCAGATGAAGCTCAGGCGATTTCCGTAAAGACCCTGGAAGTGCGTGAGGAAACAGCGGCTCGTCGGACGGACGTGCTGCGACTGCGGCATGAGCTGGAAGAAGCGCGTACGGACTTGTTTCGTTTGAATGAAATTCTGCGTCACGATACCGATCAGCTGCTTCGTCTGGACCTGGAAAATCAGGCACTGGAACAACGCCTGCAGCAACTGCAGCAATAATCAATGAGATCGCAGAAGAGATGGCTGCAGGAACGGTTCTGTTGCCTGATTGGTTCATGTGTTCAGGGAACGATTGTTTTACATTTTTGAGTACTCACCTGAGCGGGTTCGATTAATGAACCTGAGAGGCGTCGGAGCAGCACGATGAATAATATCGTCAGCAAAATTCTGATTGTGGCCAATCTGGTTTTCAGTCTGTGTTTTATGTGCTTTGCCGGCGCCGTGTTTACGTTTCAGGCGGGCTGGCGGGATAAGGCAAATAAGACTCAAACGCAGCTGGCCAGCGCGAATGATCAGATCAAGGACCTGCAGGGCCAGAAGGATCAGCTCACCACAAAGCATGCCAAAGACCTGGGCGACGAAACGACTCGAGCCAACAACGCCGAGGCCAAAGTCGTCGGTCTGGATCAGAATTTGAGCCAGGCGATCGGCAACCTGGCGAACGCGGAAAAAGAACGCGATAAACATTTGGCCGATCTGCTGGTCGCCCAGAAGGAAGCCCAGGCTCGAATCACCGAAACCAATGATGCGCGTGCTGAAATCAAACGCCTGCGAGATCAGAACAATGAAGCGATCGCCGTTCGCCGAGGACTGGAAGACAAGAATCTGGAGATGGAAGGCGCACTGGCCGAAGCGGGAACTCGCGAAGTGCAGTTCCTGAAGGAGATCACGCATCTGAACGATCTGCTGCGACTCAACAAGATTGATCCGCGTGATCCGGTGATTGGCCCGGTTCCCAGAATGGTTGAAATTTTCCAGGGCGAGGTTGTCGAGTCTCGCAAGAACGCATCGCGGAGTGCAGAACATGTACAGATCTCGGTCGGCAGTGACGACGGAGTCTTCAAGCATCTGAAGATGACCGTTTATCGCGGTTCAAAGTTCCTGGCCACGATTCAGATCACCGATGTCTATCCGGACAAAGCGGTGGGGCTGGTCGTTGAAGAAACCCGAAACGGCACAATAGAGCGAGGCGACAATGTCACAACAAAGTTCTGATCCCACGATTTACGACGGACTGATGTTTGTATCGCTCGGGGCTGTCATCGTGGGGATCGTGTTCCTCATTATGTCCCTCGATGGTTACGGCTGGTCCGCCGGCTGATCGACAGGATACGCGGATGTGTCTCTGCACTTAGACCGCACGCGGTTGATATTGACTAGTTTAGCCGCGTGCCCAGCGGGCCGCGCGAGCAATGTCCCGGTGGCTGGATCGCACGCGCGGGGCGTTGCCCACGCGGTTAAACGAATGTCCCATCCTCAACCGCGCGAGGTATATCTTGCGCAGCCACGATATTTGCAGGCGAATCCGTGAGAATTCTAAGGCGAGCGTGATTCAGCCCGAAGTCTCACGACTTCGGCTACAAATCAACCGTCCCGAACTACATCTTGCCGCGATGCTGGCGCTTGCGTTCGTTTTCCTTCAGCAGCACTTTTCGCAGCCGAATGATCTGTGGCGTGACTTCAACGTACTCGTCCCATTCGATGTATTCGAGAGCTGACTCCAGCGTCAGTTCGCGTTTCGGACGCAGCACGACCGCTTCTTCCGCACCGGTCGAGCGATTGTTGGTCAACTTCTTTTCGCGGATCGGATTGACAACCATGTCGTTGTCCCGCGCGTTTTCGCCCACGATCATCCCTTCGTACACGTCTTCGCCGCCATGGCAGAAGAGGTCGGACCGGTCCTGAAGTTTAAACAACGCATACGTCACCGTACGACCGCTGTCCTGAGAAATCAGGACGCCGTTTTGCCGATGTGGAATGTCACCTTCAATCGCACGGTAATCCTCAAAGCGGTGATGCATGATGGCTTCGCCGCGGGTCGCGTTGAGCATCTTCGTGCGCATCCCGATCAGGCCGCGTGCCGGAATACTGAATTCCAGATGTGTCATGCCGGTTGAAGTCGTGGTCATGGTTTTGGCCTGACCGCGTCGCGATCCGACCAGTTCCATCACCGGGCCAACGTCTGCGCTCGGCACATCGACTTCCAGCAGCTCGTACGGTTCACACTTCTTGCCGTTGATTTCACGGACGATGACTTCCGGCTTGCCAACGGACAGCTCAAACCCTTCACGACGCATGGTTTCTATGAGCACCGCCAGATGCAGCACGCCGCGTCCGGAGACCATGAACGACTCTTTATCTTCTGTTTCTTCGACTCGCAGCGCCACATTCGACTTGAGTTCGCGCATCAGCCGGTCTCGCAGATTGCGGCTGGTCACGAACTTCCCGTGCTGGCCTGCCAGCGGTGAACTGTTGATCGTGAATTTCATCGACAGTGTCGGTTCATCGACAGCGATGCGTTCCAGAGCCACCGGGTTCAGCGGGTCCGCGATTGTGTCGCCGATTTCCGGATCGGGCAGACCGATCACAGCCACGATATCACCGGCACAGGCTTCTTCGGCGTCCGATCGTCCCAGGTTGTCAAACAACTGGATCTGATCGACTTTGGCAAGCTTCTTGGTACCATCCGCTCGCATTAAGGCGATCTGCTGGCCCGTGCGAATTCGTCCGGCAGCGATTCGTCCCGTGGCAACACGACCAACATAGCGTGACCATTCCAGCGACGTGACCATCAGCTGCAGCGCATCATCCGGACGCACGATGGGACCGGGAATTCTTTCGATCACCAGTTCCAGCAAAGGCTGCACGTCGCCACCCTTCTGGGTTGGATCATGCGTTGCATAACCTTCACGAGCGCTGGTGAAGATGTATGGAAAATCGAGCGTTCGGTCGTCTGCGCCAAGTTCGACGAGCAGGTCAAAGGTTTGTGACAGCACTTCGTCCGGACGGCAATCCGGGCGGTCGATCTTGTTGATCACAACCATCAACGACAGTCCGCACTGCAATGCTTTCTGGAGCACAAACCGCGTTTGCGGACGAGGTCCTTCAAAGGCATCCACGACGAGCAGTGCTCCGTCGGCCATCTTGAGGACGCGTTCTACTTCGCCACCAAAGTCGGCGTGCCCCGGTGTGTCGATGATATTGATGCGGACATCGTTCCACATCATGGCAATGTTTTTGGCAAGAATCGTGATGCCGCGTTCACGTTCCAGATCGTTGGAATCCAGAATGCACGTGCCCATCTTCTGGTTTTCGCGAAACATCCCGCTTTGACGGATGAGGCAGTCCACAAGCGACGTTTTCCCATGGTCAACGTGTGCAATGATGGCGATATTGCGAATATCAGTACGACGCAAAACACCCTGATCATCGACCACGGGAAGAGAAACAACGGGAAGAGAAACAACGGCAGACATGAAAAACACCCTGGGAGCTCGATCGCGCGCAAAACCTGTGACCACGGAGTGCGTCGAGGATTGACGCGGCTGGAATCCGGGAAAATGGGATCGAAAAGCAGTGTGATGATACCCTGACCCAGGCTTGCAACGAAGACGTCCTTTTTGAATTCGCCGCAAATTCTTCGTTACTGGACCAGTTTCACGCAGAAAAAGGCCGGAATTTCCGGGAATTGGAGCGATTGGTTGCTCACCAAAGTCATTTGACGGCCACACCTACGCGCATGCAGCACTGGCCAGCCGTGCAGCGATGTTTACCGCACCGGCAACGGGGTCCTCGACGACCGTCGTCTGG
Source organism: Planctomycetota bacterium (assembly GCA_031416875.1). Classification (GTDB taxonomy): domain Bacteria; phylum Planctomycetota; class Planctomycetia; order Planctomycetales; family Planctomycetaceae; genus SXXK01. The sequence goes on from JANOUN010000265.1 coordinate 4,678, forward strand.
AATAGCTTGATTCCTGCGGCTTCGATTTCGGCAAGCACTTGTTGCCGGAATTCAGGATTCTGAATCAGCACGGAACCGGTGAACGCAAGGCACAGCATCGATTGCATCTCCAGTCGCCGCGCGGTCACGATGGCCATTGCCGCCAGCTCTGCTGCGGCCTGTTTGAGGATTTCCATAGCCACCTTGTCACGACGGGCGGCAGCGGCGAATCCCAGCGGTGCCATATTCGCAACGACGGCGCGGGGAACTTCGTGTCCATAGACAGCCGTGACAATGTCCTGCGGTGCCGACAGTTTCAGATGTTCGATCACATCGGCCACAAGCCGCGTCTGTTCACCGCGACCATCGACGGCCCGCGATACGGCATTCAACACGGCACGTCCGATGCTGAAAGCACTGCCTTCATCACTGAAGAGGTATCCCCAGCCTCCGCTGCGGGCTGTCTGACCCTTGCCGTTACAGCCCCAGGCAAGTGATCCTGTGCCAGCGATGAGCGCCACGCCACAGCCATCACCCTGATCCACATGCAGCAGCGGGACGGCATCATTGACGACTTGCACAGCCGCCGCCAGTCGTGAAAAGCTCGCCCAGTCTTCGATGACACGTCGATCCGAGTCCCGATCTGCCCCAGCCAGCCCCAGGCAAGCCGCCGCCACTGTCGCGCGCGGCAAACCGGCATCTGCGAAAGCGGATTCTATGGCGGCATCCAGATTGTGAAGCGCCATGACCGGCCCGACCGCCCGCTGATTCGAAGGGCCGGCTGAACCCTTTCCCCGAATCACAGCGTTGTTCGGAAGCGAACCATCACCGCACGCCGCCAGCCACGCCACCGTCTTCGTGCCACCGCCGTCGATGCCAATGACCAGAGAAGTTAAAGGTTGCAGAGATATGTTCATGGTCAAGCGAGACGAGTCAGAGCAGTTGGTAGCAATTTTCTCAGGCTGGTGCTGTCTCTGGCGCTTCGGCCACATTCAGGCATTTGTCGATCTGGCGGACGGCCTGACGCAGTCGCTGGCTGTTTTCGACGATTGCCATACGAAGGAAACCTTCTCCTTCGGCACCGAAGCCGCGGCCCGGGCTTACGGCGACGCCGCCTTCGTTGAGCAGTTTCATCGCGAATTCGATGGATCCCATTTTCTTCCACGGTTCCGGGATTTCTGCCCACACAAACATGCCGGCTCGGGGCGGCTGGACGCTCCAGCCGATGCGTTTCAGACCTTCACACAGCGCATCACGCCGCACCTGATATTCCGCTGCCATGCGATCGATCGCGTCATCACAGTGCCGCATTGCCACGATCGCGGCAATCTGAATTGGCTGAAAAATTCCGTAGTCATAATATCCCTTGATCGTCGCCAGGGCGCGGACCATTTCGCGATTGCCGCTGCAGAATCCTATCCGCCAGCCAGCCATGCTGTAACTCTTGCTCATCGAAGTCAGTTCCACGCCGACATCCAGCGCGCCTGGAGTGGCAAGAAAGCTCGGAGCCTTGTAGCCGTCGTAGCAGATGTCAGCGTAGGCAAAATCGCTGATGACAAGGAATTTGTGTTTCTTCGCCAGTCTCACCAGCTCCACAAAAAAATCCTGTTCAATCACGGTCGATGACGGATTGTGCGGAAAATTGACGACAACGACTTTCGGTTTCGGCATCAGATGCTCACAGGTGTAAGCAATGTTGCGCAGGAATTTTTCCGGATCGCGCACATCAAGGGCGATGACATTGCCGGAAGCCAGCATCACGGAGTAGACGTGAATCGGAAAGGAGGGTGCCGGTACAATCGCCGTGTCGCCGGGGCCCATGAGCGCCAGACACATATGGCTGAAGCCTTCCTTGGATCCGAGACAAGCCAGTACTTCATCATTGGAATCCAGCCGCACTCCATACCGCTTGAGATACCGCGCAGACACTTCTTTACGAAGATTGCCGATCCCGTTGGAGACGGAATACCTGTGATTGCGAGGATCCGCGAGGGCTTCTTCAATTTTCTGGACAATCAACGGATCCGGCGGATCGGTCGGATTACCCATTCCCAGATCGATCACATCCACGCCGGCAACGCGAAGCTGATATTTTCGTTTGTTGATCGTCCCGAACAGATATGGCGGCAAACGCCGCACGCGATCTGCGACGGGAATGGTAAAAGGATTGTCTTCAAAGAGTACTTCAGATTCGCTGCGCATGATTCTTGTTCCGTGGGATCTTCAGCCAGCACCACCCGGTGCTTTTTAAAGTATTCGACCAACCTCGAGTTCGTGGAAGGGCGACATTCTAAACACAGAAAAGGTTCCTCGCGATGGCAGCTTTCAGCCCATTTTTGCCTTGTTATCGGCGGGAAAACCTGATTTCTCCCTTGCGACGGGCCTTCAAAGACAAACAGCCCGACGTTTGCCAGAGGCGAACGCGGGCTGTTTATCCCGAAACAGGAGACTGTTTGATGATCGGGTTTTTAGTCTTGCATTGAAACTGAAGGACGGGCTTCAGACAGCCAATGGCTGGCAGAAGACGGTGCTTCAATCACAAGTCGAATCGTTGATGCTTGCTGACTGGTGTCCAGCCAATCCTGGCAGGCCAAACCCATTACGCCAGGGTTTGTGATCTGCTGAAACACAACGGGGCTCAGTCGTGTGACCGCAGCCCCCGTGTGTCAGAATCAATCAGGCAAGAATCAGTGATTGTTACCGTTGCCCTTTTCGCCCCGAGCCGGTGTGTTGCATGTGATGTCACAGTCGTTGTCACATTCATCCACGAAATCCCGATTCGTGCTGCCCACAACTTCACCTTTTTTGCCACTCGCCAGAGTATAGTAATACGTTTGGTTGATGGCTCCGATGCCTGAGCCCAGGTCTTCCAGTTCTTCGTTCACGCCGTAGGACAGTTCGGTAAGTCCGACGATCATGCCGAGCACCAGAATTGTGCCGACAAGGACCAGTTCTGCAGATACGACAAAACCGTTTTCGTCGTTTTTAAGTGCGTTCAAAATGTTCATTGCGATGTCTCCCGTTTCGTGATCAGATCTGTGTGGCGTGTACTCAGTTTCGATGAGTCTCGCCAACTTCTTTTGACCGGCTTCACTGTGATGCTCGGTTGATGAATAAGTTGTAAAGCAGAGGGTGTGCCAATGGCCCTTTGCGCGCAAAGACGGACGACGATGTAACGGCGCACAAGTGACGCAAGTGATTTCTGCATAACGGCTTACGCAGTTCTTGAATATGTTCAGCTTGCTGAACACACCGTAAGCTTTGCAC
>JANOUN010000266.1:0-3855 GCA_031416875.1 Planctomycetota bacterium
GTCCCTCAACCGGGAGAAGTATCCCCAACGTCGCCAGTTTTGCCTGAAGTTCTTCAGCAGAGTCTGACCTTCGGTTTCCCGAATTCAATCCAGGCAATTCCGCATGGGCATCGTCCCAGCCCCCGTCTACTTCAGGTCGAGGTTCGACCGTTATGCCGTGTTGACGAAGGTCCGATACACGAAGTGAAACAACGTAGTAACCCTGTTTACTTTGGCCACGAGCCACTTCAGTGAGAGACTTGAATCGTTTGCGGTAAACGGAAATGCCAGACGATTCGTCGTGTCGAGGTCCGAAGGATTCTCCATAGAGAACACCATCGACAAACCATTCTTTCGAAACCGGGATGCGGCGGTATAGAATTTCGTCATCGTCGATCGGAACTCGCTCGTTTGCCATGCCGTAGCAGCCTTCGCATGGTATGGAAACTACCGATCAAATGACTTTCTGACGATATGTGACGCGACCAGCATCCAAGACGATGCGTTCAATCGAACCATCGTCCCAAATATGGATCTTAAGTGACTTTGTTCCTGTCAGACGCTCAAACACGATCCCGCCGCTTGCATCGTGAACAACACGATGAGGGGGCAATGCGTCTGCGTCTCGCATCTGTGTAGCGACGTCGATGGCAAGCTTGATGATCTTGCGGCTTGGGGAAACGAAATCTTCATCATCGAACAACTCCGGATTCGCCCCCCACTCGATCAACTTTTCGTCAATGCATCGTTGCCACGCATCTCGCTGGGCGAAGTTCGGCATCGGCGCAGAGTCATCTGCATGCGTATTTACGACAGGCAATCCGCCTGTCAATGTTGCTTGATCTGAAGAATCAACTGTCCGCGGTGGCATTTTTCAATCCCCATTGTTGGTTTGCCGAGTCATTCATCAAGTCACGAAATGCGCAAACAACTGTTTGGTGGCCCAAATCAATGCATTCCAGGATTGATCTGTTCGTATCTTTTTCAACAACGGGCCCGCGAGCAGTCAGGGACAGACGAATGAATTCGTTTTCGTTTTCATCGCCTGTCTTAGCGTGCTGCCAATTAACGTGCAGACGACCGCGCCGGTCCGGAATGATGAAGTGCCATTCACCGCTAAAACTTTCTGCTTCAATCAAACCATCGATCGAAACAACTGGGTTTAATGGCTTGAAAAAAGACCAGTCTGCGGGTGATGACCAAACGCCATCTTTCGGAATATGGTTGACATAAGTGACCTCCCATTGATCTGGAACAATGTCTCCGAGTCCTTGTTTGGCAGCAAACGACACCAAATGAATCCAGTGAGTTTCCAGTTCATTGCGTATCTGAGTGTAATGTGGATACGGGTCGCCCTCTGATCCCAACCAATTCAGGTGAATACGCCCATTCTGCAACTGAATCATGCGGTTTTGATCATGATTTCGAATTTGAACGCGGGCCGTTGGATCTTGAGTAAGTTGTAATCGAAGTGCGTTTCCCCACTGGGCGTCAGGTGTAAACCTTTCTTCCTGTCGTGGGAGCAGTGGCTTATCAGTCACCATTGGCCATTCTTCGACTCCAAGTGACTGCCAAAATGCCCCGAGATGCGCATTCGTAAACGCGGACAGTGGGTTGAACTGCAACCCCAAAACCGTCTCAACGACCGGTGGTTTTTCGTATTTCGGAAGTAAAAGTTGTTGTGCAGTCTGGGACATTGAGCGGTTCAGTAACGACTTGATTCACCGTTAGCCAAAGTTTAATCACATTCGACATCTGACGCGATAGGCTTCAGTCGTACGCATTCTTACAATGAGAATCGGGACAAAACGCCATTTTCTCGCGTTATTCCGACAATCTGGCATGGAATTGTTTCCGTGAGACAGCTCACAGTCAAACGCTATCACAGGATAGCCACCTCCATTTACGATTACGAGTCATTGCCAACGATCGCTTCCAGTCCGGCCATCAACAACTCCAGCCCACCCCGCAGGTTCTGAAGGGCTTTTGCTTCTGTCAAATCGGCCGCCGACTCCCAATGCCGCAAAGTCCGCCACAGGGCTTCAAACTGGCCACTGGCTTGTTCCTTCAAACTGGCCACTGAATCGGGATCAGAACCAATTGCCCCACTTGGTGCCCCACCATTTTCAGAAAGTGCCGTTTCGCCAGTGCTTTCCGGATAGGTTCGAGCCATGGTGGGGTTATTTTCTGTTCCAGAAGTCGGAAACGTAATTCCTGGACGGCGACTATGCCGAATGATCCAACACGCGTGCGAGTACGGCGACGGTGCAGGATTTTGCTCCGGCGGCTTTTAAGACTTTCGCGGCTTCGGAGCATGTTGCACCGGTCGTCAGGACATCATCGACGATCAGGATGCGCTGGCCCTTGACGGAGGGCGGATGGGAGACTGCAAGTGTTCCGCCCTGGTTTTCGAAGCGTTGATTTACGGAGACGCGCTTTTGGGGTCGTGTCCGTGATGTTCGCCTCAGCAAATGGACGTCGCATTCGATGTTCAGCCGCGATGCCAATTCGTGCGCAATAATCCATGCCGGATTGAAGTTGCGGACAAGGCGCTGCCGCCAATGCTGCGGGATCGGTACAATCCGGTCGATTGACTTGTCGTTCAGTTCCGCCGATCGCCCTGTTGCCAGCAGCGCTCCGAGCGATCTCATCCGCACAGCAGAGAATGACCACTTCGCCGCCAGCAATGCCTTTCGCAGCGATCCGTCATACATGCCAAGGCAGACGACCGAGTTAAACCGCAGCTTGCGGTTTCTGCAATGAACACATCCATCGTTCGATGACGCATACGGCCCGATTTCTGCCGCACACCGCTGGCAGCGGTTGAGTGGCTCCGGCGTGAGCTTATCGATGCAGTCCGGACAGTAGGCATTCCCGCCGTCCGAAGCTGCATGATCAACCGTGCCGCACAGCGCACATCGCGGCGGAAACAACAAATCGGCCAGTTGCCAGAATGCTGACTTCATCGGCGAGATCCACTGCAGACTGAATCAGACTCAGAATTCGTATTCCTTCTCGCTCTCAAGTTGGCCGCCAAAGGATGCTCGAACGGCATCCAGTTGAGCCGCGACGGCGGCATCCGGCCCCGTGAGTTTCAGAAAATAGACAGCCTTGCCTTCCAGATTCAGGAAGACGTTGATGACGCGCTGGCCAGGAGTGGGTGTCGACTTACCGCCAAAAGCCGGGCCAGCGGACTTCATGTACGTGCCCGACATGTTGGCGATGAAATATTCGTTCTCACCGGCTTTCCCCTGGACCACGACCGCTTCCCTACCTTCTGGTGCGAACTGGCCCACCCAGCGACTGATATTGGCATCAACGCCGCCACCGCCACCCGCAAACGAAGACACCACAAACTCCGATTTCTCCTTGTCGCCTTCGGCGGCCGGAACTTCGAAAGTGGCCAGTCGCATCGGTCGCGTCGCGTCTGATTGCTTCCATGACTTCGGGAGTTTCAGTTCCAGTTCGCCGATCTTGACGTCAACAGTTTCTTCTGCTTTCTTCTCGGCTTTCTTGTCCGCCTTTTCGGATTTCTCTGTGGTGACGTCGCTTTTGGGCTTTTCGTCTTCGGCGCGGGCGACGGCGATCATCGCAGTACTCCCGGTGGTGATGAGTGCCGCAAGGCCAAAGCGAGTCCAGCGTGGAAATTTCATGATCAGTTGTCCCGAAAAAAAGTTGAATGGAGGGAGGGGAAGGATTTGCCCGTATTGTTTGCCAGCGCAGCAGGATTTTCAAATGGTTGGACCAGGATCACTGAGAAACGGACGCGATTGGCGGAAGAATCCTGGTGGAAGACCTGTTACAATCTCCGGCCGAGGAACCGAATGCAACGCTCTTTCTGTGAGATTGTCGTCGAAATGACCGCCGATTCAGAAT
>JANOUN010000267.1:0-3690 GCA_031416875.1 Planctomycetota bacterium
GCGTCTTAAGGCAGATCCACCGCCGCTGACTGAGCCAGTCAATGCAGCCGCACTGCACAATTCCCCGGTCGCGTGGTCACGCAGCAGAAAGAATTCCGGCCCGATTTGTGATCGCGTCGGCTGTTACGAATCACCACGTCCCTCGTGCCGATGCCCGGCCCGTTATTGCAGTCACGAATGCCGTCGTGCGATGCAGCGAGTTTGTGACCGTGAACGGAAGTGGTTTTGGCGCAACACGTTCGCCGGTCAGATCAAATGCCAACTGCAGGCACAAAGGCGGCAGGCTGCCCGCCGTGCCTCTTCCGCCGATCAAGATTCAGCAGACACCGATGAGGCCACGGCCACAGGCTCGGATGTCGTCCGTCCGTATCGATCGCTGCCAGATGTCTCGGTACCGTTTGGCGACCGAAAGGAGGACATTTCCCATGAAGTCCATGATCCAGAAACGAGTGTTGCTTCCCAATCGCGTCCGCCGCCCGCCTCATGAAGGGTTTTCATGGGTGTACCGCCGATTCCTGCGGGACTACGCCGCGCGACTCTCGCGTGACGCGATCCTGCTGTATTTCTTTTTCACTGCGGTCAGTGATCAGCAGGGGCTCTCGTTCTACAGCGACGCCACCATCGCCGTACGTCTGAGACTGCCGGAAAAGGCGGTCGTCGATGCGCGGGCCGAACTGGTCACGCATGATCTGATCGCCTGGCAGCGACCTCTGACTCAGGTGCTCTCGCTGCTGCAGCCGGTCCTGCATCGAAGAGGTGGTCTGCAGTCGCTGGGGGATCTGTTTCGCTCGGTCGGAAACTCGGCCGAAAAAAACTCCGCAGGGAGCGAATTATGAAGGTCTCGCAATGGGCCGAGATTCGTCGGCTGGTGGAAGTCGAAAAGTTATCACAGCGCGCTGTCGCCAAGCGTCTGCGCTGTTGCCACAGGACTGTCGCCAGAGCACTCTGCATGGACCATCCGCCGAATGAAAAGCGAAGCGCTCCACGAGGCAGTCTGCTCGATCCCTGGAAGCCAAAGATCGATGCACTGCTGGCCCGTTATCCACAGCTCTCCGCTGCCCGTGTTCTGGAAGAAATTCGCCGCGGCCCCGACGGTTACCGTGGCAAGTTAACGCTCGTTCGGCTTTATCTCCGCAAGGTCCGACCACGACGCGGCCGGGTTTACCAGGAGGTAGAGTACGAGCCCGGGCAGGCCATGCAGATTGACTGGGGCCACTGTGGTCAGATCCGCATCGGCAGCACTACGCGACGGGTGTCCGTGTTTGTGGCCGTGCTGTGTTACAGCCGAATGTGCTACATCGAATTCTGTCTGTCGCAGCGAAAGGCGGAATTCTATCGCGCGATTGCGAATGCTTTGACATTCTTCGGCGGCAGTCCGCGGCGGATCATCTTCGACAATCTCAAAGCCGCCGTGCTGAATGGTTCCGGTCGCCATGCGTGTCTGCATCCGGAGTTTCTGGCACTCTGTGGCCACTTCTGTCTGGAACCGATTGCCTGCGAACGGAGAGATCCGGAATCGAAAGGCACCGTCGAAGCCGGAGTCCGTTACGTCAAGCGAAATGCGCTGGCAGGCCGGGAGGACGAACTGGTGAGCTGGGACGACTATCAGCAACTCGCCGTCAACTGGCGTGATGAAGTTGCCAATGTCCGGTTGCATCAGACGACACGGCAGCGACCAGTCGATCGATTCGCCCAGGAGTCCGGAGCCCTCCGTCCGTTGCCCGGATTTGCGTTCGATACTGACGAAGTGGTTCCGGCAATTGTCAGTTCCCATGCACGAATCCATTTCGACGGAAATCGTTATTCGGTTCCTCCAAAGCTGCAGAACACAACGGTGATGATTCGAGCCAGCGACACGCAGGTGCGCGTGATTGCCAACGGTGAAGTCGCAGCGTGTCATGCCCGCAGCTACGACCGCAATCAGCTGATCATTCTGCCCGACCATCGTCTGGAGGCACTGAAGCTCAGAAGCCGCGTGCGGGCTCGTGACATTGAAGAGGCTTTCGATGCGCTCGGTGACGAAGCCCGCAAATTTCATCTGGAGCTGCGGCGTCAGCCGGTGAAGACCACCGTCCATCTGCGACGCCTGCTCAATCTGGTCCATCTCTATGGCAGACGCGATGTCGTGGCGGCCATTGCTCGCGCCAATCAATGGCTGACATTCGATGCGGCCTATGTGGAGACCATCCTGCTGCAGGATCGACGACGCCGTGAACTGCCGTCACCCACGCAGGTCCGTCCCCGTCGTGAAGAACTGCTTGAAGAAACCGATCTGGAAGAACCCGATCCGGCTGACTATGACCGTCTTATCCAATCTGATGAGGAAACCGACCATGAGTGATCGTCAATCGAAACTCCACGAACTGCTGCTGCAGAATCTCGCCGAACTGAATCTGACACAGATCGCCGCGACGTATCGAGAGGTGCTGGATGAAGCCGCTCGCCGCAATAGCTCGATGCTGGAAGTGCTGTCGTCGCTGGTGGCCAGTGAAATTACGTCGCGGCGTCAGAAAGCTCTGCAGCGGCGAATTCTTCAGGCGAAACTGCCAAAGTTGAAGACGCTGGCAGAATACAAATTCGAATTTCCCAAACGCATCCCGAAACAGAAAATCGTGCGGCTGTTCGACTGCGAATTCATTGAACAGCATCAGTGCGCCATTTTGATCGGACCGACCGGAACCGGAAAAACACATCTGATGACAGCGCTGGGCTACACGGCCTGTGAGCGAGGAATCACCGTGCGATTCACGCGCGTGATCGACATGATCAACCGGCTGACGACCGCTCAGATCAATGGCACACTCGAACTGGCGCTCAAATCCTATCTGAAACCTTCGTTACTCCTGCTTGATGAACTGGGCTATCTGCCCATCGACAAACGTGGTGCCGACCTGTTGTTTCAGGTCGTCGCGGCCCGCTACGAGTCCGGATCGATCGTGATCACCACGAATCGTCCCTTCCGCGACTGGGGCCGAATCTTCGACGTCGATAACACTCTGGCCACCGCCATGATCGATCGACTGATGCATCATGGGGAGGCAATGGTCATCCAGGGCAACAGCTTTCGCACGAAAGGTGAGAACCCCGACAACACGAAAGGCGATAACCCCGACCAGTAGTCGCATCCAAAGTCAGATCCAGGCTCAGACCGCCCTGGCCCCGTCCGGATTTGCAGTGAAGCGATCGCCGGAGACCTGCGCGCCCTTCGGAGTTTGAACAAGTTCTCAAACTCCGAAGCTGTCAGCGGTTCGACGCGGTGTCTCACCCCTGGCCCTCGCCCTGACCAGCGTTCTGTGGCAGCAGCCCCAATGGCGGGCTGCTCCATCCCCGTCTGGTGCATCCGAGTTGAGCCAGCACCGCAGACACGCGTCCTCCGTGGACGGCGACTCCGGCCTGCCTCCAACTGCCCCTTCGCGACGCAGCCACTTTGCTGTGCAGCTCTCCGACTGACAACAATCGAAAACGATCGCCCGCTCCGCACGCAAAAATCGCATGCGACGAGTCCGGGAGGCGTGCATCCCGAAATCCCCGCACTCTCAGCGCGGGCCTCAAACCTGCTGACAGTGCGGGCGACGAACGTGCTGTTCCCATCTTCTGCTGAAGTCCCGCGATACCTTGGCCGACTGTCCAGATTTCTGCATCGGTTGCTTCACGGTCCCGTGTAACGGACAGCTCTTCATACGGATGCGG
>JANOUN010000268.1:0-1953 GCA_031416875.1 Planctomycetota bacterium
CACGACTTCGTATTCGCCCAGTGGTCCTTTGACCAGACTGAGTTGGAAACCGGCGTCAACCGGAGCGATGAATTCACGCGGAATTCGTCCGCCGCTGACCTCGTCCACAAACTCATAGGCCGTCTCGAAGTTATCCGGCAACGGTTCCAGGACACCGACGATGTGAGCGTACTGCCCGGAACCGCCCGACTGTTTCTTGTGCTTGTAATTGAATTCGACGGCCTTTGTCGGGCATTCGCGATAGGCCACACGAGGCTCGCCGACGATACACTCACACTTGTACTCGCGTTTAATGCGTTCGACGTAAATTTCCAGGTGCAGCTGGCCCATACCGGCAATCAGTGTCTGTCCGGTTTCTTCATCAGTCAGAACTCGGAAAGTCGGGTCTTCGCGCCGGAATCGTTCCAGCGCTTTGCTGAGCTTGTCCGCATCGTCCCGCTTCTTCGGTTCAATGGACAGTCGGATCACGGCCTGAGCCACGAAGATATTCTCAAGCGACAGGTGCAGCCCATCTGCGGTGAAGGTATCCCCTGAGGCACAATCGACGCCTACGATCGAGATGATGTCACCCGCTTCGGCAGAATCGATGTCCTCACGATCATTCGCATGCATTCGTACAAGGCGACCGAAGCGAACGGTGCGGCCTGTTCGAGCATTAATGTACGATTGACCTTTGACAATTTTCCCCTGATAAATGCGGGTGTAGGTCAACTGACCGAAACTTTCGACGACGGTCTTGAAAGCCATAGCCACCATGGGTGCATCATTGGAATCGCTCAACAGCACTCTGGGATGCTTACCATCTTCGCCGACCGGCTTGCTATAGTCGTTCGCGTACTTATCGCGGTCCGGAGGACACGGCAGAAAACGCACGACGGCGTCCAGTGCTTCCTGCACGCCCTTGTCTTTGTAGGCGGTCCCCATCAGCACCGGGACGATCTGCTGAGCCAGCGTTGCCCGTCGGATGACCGCGCGGATCTGATCGACGCTGACTTCTGATTCTTCCAGCAAGGCGGCCATCAGGTCGTCGTCGTGCAAAGACAACTCTTCCAGCATGTCGCGGCGGGCTTTTTCGGCGGCGGCCTGGTATTGCTCGGGAATTGGTCTGCGTATTACGTCGCCACCCTTTTCGCCTTCGAAGTAGACGGCTTCCATTTTGATCAGATCGACTACGCCTTCGAATGCGGATTCCAGGCCCATCGGGATCTGCAACGGAACGGCATTACATCGCAGCTTGTCTTTCATCGCCGCCATCACCTTCACCGGATTAGCTCCGATGCGGTCCATCTTGTTGATGAAGGCCAGACGCGGCACACCATAGCGGCGCATCTGACGATCCACGGTCAATGACTGGCTTTGCACGCCACCGACGGCACACAGCACCAGAATCGCACCGTCCAGCACGCGCAAGCTGCGTTCCACTTCGACGGTAAAGTCCACGTGCCCCGGAGTGTCAATGATGTTAATCGGATGCTCGATGCCGGTTTCTTCGTCCTTCCACTGCACGCGTGTGGCAGCGGACGTGATCGTGATCCCGCGTTCGCGTTCGAGGTCCATATGGTCCATCGTCGCGCCGCCGTCGCCGCCCTTCACTTCACGCATCTTGTGAATGCGTCCGGAGTAGTACAGAATTCGCTCGGTCAACGTGGTCTTCCCCGAGTCGATGTGGGCCGAAATGCCAATATTGCGAAGCAGGGAAATGTCAGCCATTGCAAAATGATCCTCAACGTGGAAATTGGGTACAGAAACAGTTACAGGAACCGAGGAAGTGCCGCCAGGAATCTTGAATTCACGAATACTGTCGTCAGTCAAACTGACCGTCAAAAAAATGACCCGGTCAAACTCACGAAGTTCGCCTTCCGGATGCTCAGTGCTTGTATCCCGCACGGCTTGGAAAAGGGGTCAGGAACCAATAGTGCCGAGCACCCTTTGGGCCATTTGGCTATTGGTTCC
>JANOUN010000269.1:0-2684 GCA_031416875.1 Planctomycetota bacterium
CAAGCTGGAAGCTTACCCCACGTAAAATTCAGATCAAATCAACACCGGCCGAGTGCTCTGTCGGTGATGGATTGATGGGTTGTGTGCCACTGGCTCTGCCAGTGTTTCATGCCGATGGAGAACACTGGCAGAGCCAGTGGCACACATCAAAGCACGGTTGACAGAGCACTGGTGCAGCACCGCCAGCATTACGACGTTGCTTCATGTTCCGCTTGCGCTTTTACCGGTTCGGGTTCCAGTTTCGCCAACCGTTGAATGATCAGTCGAGTTAACTCCGGAAGTCCTTTGCCCGTGACCGCAGAAATCAGAAACACTTCTTTGCCAGTGACTTCCCGCAGGAGTTCGGCGCAGGTTTCTGCATCGGGAAGCTCAGCTTTTGTGACGCAGATGATTTCTGGTCGCTCGGCGAGTTTTGGATCATACAATCGCAGCTCTTCGCGGATTTGAGCGTAGTTGTCGAGCGGATCGGTTTGATCCATCGGAGCAGGTTCGACCAGATGCACGAGCAGTCGAGTGCGTTCGACATGCCGCAGAAAATCGTGACCCAAACCAACGCCGGCATGAGCCCCTTCGATCAGCCCCGGAATATCTGCCAGCACAAACTCATAGTCATAGCCGACATTCACGACCCCAAGATTCGGATACTTGGTGGTGAAAGGATAATCGGCAATCTCAGGGGTCGCCCGCGAGACGCGACTCAGCAGCGTCGATTTCCCGGCATTTGGCTTTCCAATCAGCCCGACGTCCGCGATCATCTTGAGTTCAAGCGCGATCTCACGATATTCACCCGGATGCCCCTCTTCGGATTCTCGTGGAGCCCGATTCAAGGGTGTTGCAAAGCGTTTGTTGCCACGCCCGCCACGCCCGCCTTTTGCAATCACGACACTTTCGCCGTGGTGCTGCAGGTCTTTCAGCAAGTGGCCATGCTTCAGGTCGGTAATCAACGTTCCGGGAGGGACCAGAATCACAGTGGGCTTGCCGCAACGTCCGGTGCAGAGCGCACCACTGCCGTGCTGGCCACGATCTGAATTCCAGTGCCGATGGCCGACAAGATTGCCGAGAGAACCCTTATTCTCATCAGCCTGAATAATAATGTCTCCGCCATCTCCGCCGTCGCCGCCATCCGGGCCACCGCGAGGAACAAAGATCTCCTTACGAAAGCTGCTGCACCCATTCCCGCCATCACCAGCGCGACAATACAGAACGACTCGATCCGCAAACATGATTTATGCACCTTGCCCGACAACCAAACAACGCCAACGGTCAGTATTGTAGCGTGATTAAGCCCAGGAGTGCAGAATTTCAACTGGTTTCGAACTGCTTGGCGGCAGCTTCCTGAAGATCGGCAGAAGCGAGACTCAGTCAAGTGGCAGAAAAGAATTCATCAATCGAGCGGGGAAAGCAACTCCGTAATGCGGCGTCTGGAAGCAATCAATGCGTGCAGGCCCAACGGGCCGTATCTATGTCAGCCTGGGGCAACGCCCCAGGAATTCTGCCAACACCTAAGGAAGTGCGTTTTTCACGGATTCCAGATCAACTTCACGGGACTGCGGGAATGGCATTTCGGTGAGGAACCATTCTTCGGTAAAGCCAGCGTGTTCGCCGGGCTGGAGGCGTTCGCGCGGGCCGATGGGTTCCAGTTCGATCATCGCGTTGTCGGGATACCAGATGGAAATCGTGAGTCCGGCGGCTTCATTGTAGACGCGATCAGGGAACGTCCTGAATCGTTTCACGAACAGCAGATCGTTCGGTGACAGATACGCAATCAGGCCCGCGTAACTGTCCATGCCAAGTTTTGGTTTTCGCGGCGTCCCGAGAATCTCCAGAAAGCCATCTCGTACGCGGATATTTGGATCATCGGGATTCATGTTGATGAGCGATCCTTCTTCGTACATCACGTAACTCTTTGGGAATCGGCTGGGAGCCGTGAGGGGGATCAGACAGATTCCGCGTCCAACGGCAAACGTGCGACTCCAGTGACACCATTCCACGGGCTTTTCAGAGATGTTGTGAATCGTCTGCGTGCAACTGAGTTGCGTTGACTTTTCGTCCAGCACAAAATCACGGACCAGACGGACGCCGGTCGACGGATCGTCGGGACTGGTGAGTCGTGCGTGGCGGTCGGCGACGATCTCAGTCGTCCATGCTCCGTTCCACAGCGTCGGACGTGGCGGAATGATGAGTTCCGGGCCGATGTCAAAGCGCCCGGCGGAGGATTCCGGACGATCGCCGGGTTTCCATTTCTTCTCGCCATCCGAGAGATACAGGGCATTGTTCCCGGCCAGGGAATACTCCAGCACGCGCCCGCCGACCTCCGGACACAGCACGACATTGATATGTCCATTTGTCAGATGCACGGCCTTTTCATAACCGAGATACGGCGCGACTTTCACGCCGGTAAATTCTGCGCTTGATACGGCCGAGTGAAGCAGACCGGCGATGAGACAGGTGAGAAGGAAACGATGCATAAAACCTCCTGTGATGTGTTGATTCTACAGTTTACCCGGCATAGGGGTAGGGAGGGCTGAATGATTTCAGCTCCCCCTCCCTCCGAACCGTGCGGGCGGTTTTCCCGCACACGGCTCTCCGGTTAGTAGTTGCCAGAAACGGATTGAGCGAAACGAAAGTGGGCCGCGCGCAGACTATAGATCTTGTCCCCGCGAAACGAGTAGCCCGGAAACGCA
>JANOUN010000270.1:0-3773 GCA_031416875.1 Planctomycetota bacterium
GATCCAGCTTGGAAAGCATTGCTCGATCACAGAACGGCGTGCGGAAAAAGCAGAACGCGAATTGATCCGCATTAAGATGCTGCGGTACATGGCTGAACGCATCGGCGAAGAGATGGATTCCATCATCACGGGCGTCGAAAGTTTCGGTATGTTCTGTCAGGGTGTGACGATTCCTGCAGAAGGGATGATTCATCTGAGTTCGCTCAGCGATGACTTTTACGTCTTCGATCAGGCGACTCGCAGGCTGACTGGAAGTCGCACGCATCGTGAGTTTCGGCTAGGTGATCCGATCCGCGTGGTTGTGGCAGCAGTCGATATTGATCGACGGCAACTGGACCTGCGAGTGGCGGATTCTTCACCGGGCAGCAGCAAAAAGAAGGCCAGACCAGCACCCAGCAGTGAACATCGTCACGCTGTGCATCCGGCCGGCAGAAAACCGCGAGGTTCCGAACAATCGACGAATAGTCGCAGTGGAAAGAAGCCCAAGGGCGGAGCGAAGAAACCGAAACGTGGACGCAAACGGTGAGCGAAACCAAGAGGCTATCCGAGAAATTTTCAAATGATTCATACGGCGGCGACCGCGTGGATGAGTTTGGGTGGATTTCTGTGGTTGAGTAACAGCCGCAGCCCGTGAAGGGCACGTCGTTATCTTGTGATTCTGTCCTGTGAGGTACAATTGCGTCGTTGGCAAGAACAACTCGTCCTGTCGTCAGAGATGAGCCAACTGTCTTCACCGCTTCTTTTCCTTGAATCATTGTTTAGAAACCGCCAAAACGGTCACGTGATCGGTATGCGCTTTTGGTAAATTCATCGTTCCCGTATACCAGCTTTTGGATTCCCGTTGCGAAGCGTGACAACATTGGCTCTCACTTTGGCTGCAGCAAACCTAGACGTCTCGCGCCGCCGGGAGCCCTTTTGGGGAAGACGTAATTTGGCGATTCTGGGTTGATAGGTTCTCGAAGCAGCGTTTCGAACATGGCATGTGCGTACGTTTGTTGAACGAGCCAAATCGTTGGCTCGTCACGCTTGAGCGCAATGGCTACTTTGGCGTGCGTTTCGATCAGCGACCCAGCACCTCGGCCCCTTTTGCCTCAACGCGAAGCGTCACGTCTTGTGTTTCTCCTGGAGTCAACTGGACATGTGTGCCTCGATGAAACTCTCCTCGCTCACCCGACGACATTTCCAATTTTGGGGTGGTAAATATCAACACCGATCCCTCGCTGCGGCGGCACAGATTCGATTGTCGCCTTGCCTTCGCCATCCGTTGTCGCTTGATACCGCATCCTGAATCGCTTGGCTTCCGGCGTCACCTGTCCACGTTCCGCTTCGGTCATTCCCAGCGTTGCAGCGGTTCGGTAATAGTACCCGACGATTCCACCGGGCCCCGGTGCGTTCGCCGTGTTGGGAGACATGAAGATCTGGGCGGCGGCCACAGGCTGATCGTCGGCATCGACCACCAAAAAGTGGCAAGTCGCCGTCTGTTCCATCTCCAGTATCAAAGGTTGCTGCGTTTCCGGAGGGAACGATTGGGATATCGTGATCGTGTTGTGCATGTTCTCTGCATGTTGCGGAGTCGTGACGTAGGGAAACCGCTCCAGAACACTGGTCGGCTCAGCGGATACCGACACCCAACCGTCGCTGATCGCCGTCAACTGGATGTCGGCTTCACGTGGAATCGATTCGAATTCGAAGGTGCCGTCCGCCGCGACGGTCGTGTAGTCGGACCACATGATGCAGGTGTCGTACGAACTAACAGTGTCCGGCGCCATCGAAACACAAAGACCGACATTTCCGTTTTCGACCGGTGTCGTCACGTTGTCACTCAAACGGCCCGTCACACGTTTTCCCGGCGACATGGGAATCTTATCGATTGTGACATCGTCGCCTCCAAAATCACCGAGATCGATCAAATCGCTGAACAGTGTTGGCTTACCTTCCTGAAGACAGACGAGCAACAGGCATGATGTTTCACGATCTACTGTCGATGAGACAAGAGTACCATCATTGCCGTTCGTCCAAACTTCACTTCCCACGCGTCCTGGAAGCAACACATGCAGTCCCTGTGTGATGCGATCACCGGAATTTGAATCAATGGCATTCACGGTCAGGCGTCGCCCCGCCTGCAAATGAATCGCCTCCCGCAATTCCAGGTCGTAGGTTTGAATGTTCTGCAGGGAATATTCGGGATGTGTTACTGTAAGGCACAGGTGGCCGGTTTCCATCTCTTCCAGTACGTATCGCGGATATTTCACTGTGGCGATGCCCTTGTCGTTAGTCTTTCCGGACGTCTGCAGTCGGTTTCCGTAGGCGCTCGCAGACTCCTTTTTCGTACGCAGGCCATCGACACGCACGTCCGCTCCAACCACCGGTTCATCGTTCTCGTTCAGAACGGTGATTTCGACTTCGTCGGTAGCATCCGCATCGATCTCGTCAGCACAGCCGTTGATGCTGACAGTCCCTGCAATGCTCAAGAGACACATCAGAGCCGCAGCGCCGAGGCGACGACGACCGCAGAGCGCCGCTGCATCTGACTCGTGCTGCAATCGATCGACTCGCCGAATGATGTCCGACGGCGTTGCAAACGACATCGCCGGCAATCGGTGCTGGCGGCAATTCAGATTCAGAGCCAGTTCCGCCAGCATCTTCCGGTAACGCACATAGTCACGTCCCGCAACGGCGGCATCGCAACGCAGATCGCACGCCGCGCGATGCAGTTCGGGCAACCGCCAGACCAGCGGATGAGGCCACAGGACGCAACGCACGACTTCGGACAACAGCGCCCAGTGCAGATCATGTTCAGCAATGTGGCTACATTCGTGGCTAATCACGAATTGCAGTTCTACTGGTGAAAGCCGATCCCAGAATCCTGCTGGCAGTACAATCACCGGATGAAGAACGCCAGCAGCCAACGGAATTTCGATTTTGTCCGATACGACAATTCGGGGACAGCGTTTCAGCTGCCACCTGTTCGCCACGGCTGCGCAAAACGTGGACACTTGCGAATCCGCTGGCTGAGCTTTTCCAAGCATCTGTTGCAACCACCACCACTGAATCCCCAACCGCATCAGCCGAACGAGGGCAATCGCCAGATATCCGATTCCAACCAGATAGACGACCCGCTGGGAAAGATTTCGATATATGAGAGACGGTGATTCCTCCACGGGCCAGGACGTTTCAACGCCGGGCAATTTGACTCCCGCAGACGGCGTCGATGTGTCATGATTCTCCGCCTTTGACGATTTCGCGGAAGTCTCGGAACGGGCGGATTCGCGATCTGTCGGGAATTTGTGTGAGTGAAGCTGATCTAGGCCAAGATCCCTGAATCGCTGTAAAAAGGCGATAGCACCAAAGCTTTTTCAGGGAGCGATTCAGGGATGAACGCAGAATACCAGCGGCTGGAAGCCGAGGCGAGTGAAGTTCAGAATCAAATCGATGAGCTTGTCAGTACCTGCAGCCAGATGGTGGCGGCAGATTTCCAGAAGTTTGAAGCCAAAATCGCAGGGCTGCATCAACGGCTCGCCGGACTTCGGCAGGGATTGGGGCTGCTGAAACTGGCAGGGTCCGGGAAAATGCAGGCGCAGGCGGCGAAGCTCGCAAAATCTCAGCCGAAGATGTTTCATTCTCAGGGAACACGCCCATAAACAGTGCAACTGACAGGCGGCGTCACGGTGACGTTGCATGTCACTTACTATCATCGCTTCCAGTGCCCGGAAAAGGCAAAGAACAAGAAAGCAAATCGCGGGATGTTTCCCATGCTGATCCTGCTGGGCATC
>JANOUN010000271.1:0-9748 GCA_031416875.1 Planctomycetota bacterium
CCGATAGAGAAATTCGCCCGGAGTGTTGTCCTGTGTTTTCGAAATAAGCTGGTAATGCCCGCATCGAGCTTCAGCCACTGGAGAATGAAGCAGGTCAAAACTCAGGGATTCATCCTGAAATGTGGCTGAGTCATGCATCGCGACACGGGTCAGCAACCAAAACTCACGCCCGATTCGGTCCAGGCTGCTTTGAGCGTTCACCATCTGAACTTTTAGCCGAGCATGAACATCCTGATCAAAATGCTCTATCAAAGTTTTTCTGGTTTCGTCCATTCTGGCAGTGATGGACTCTTCCATTTCTTTTTGCAAAGTGTTGAAAGCATTATCAATCTCCGTGGTCGTCCGGCACTGCTGATAAATAGCGAGAATTCGACGTTCAAAATCGACGCCTGATTCAATCTGCCCAAGCACATCGTCAGATGCACCAAAGATGCCCTCGAACAGACTAAATTTGAGCGACAGCAACTCGTGAACTCGCTGATCCGCATGATTTCGATCATTCAGAAAATTGATCACAACAACATCGTGCTTTTGTCCATAACGGTGGCAGCGTCCGATTCGTTGCTCAATTCGCTGAGGGTTCCATGGAAGGTCGTAGTTCACTACCAGCGAACAGAACTGCATATTGACACCCTCTGCAGCAGCTTCGGTGGCAATCATAATTTGAGCCTGATCACGAAAATTCTCGACCAGAGCTGTGCGGCTATCAATCTGCCGAGAACCCGTGACGCGACCACTTGACTGATTGGCATCAATCCAGTCCTGCACAATCCGGCGTGACATTGGATCGGAATTCGTGCCATTAAATAGAACCAGCTTGCCAGCGTATCCGTTTGCTTCCAGATATCTTTTCAGATACTCCTGAGTCCGCCGAGATTCAGTGAAGATAAGGGCCTTCTGGCTGGCGTTCATCTTTTTCATCTGCTCAAAGCCCGTGGAGAGGGCTGTCAACAGAGAGCGGCTCTTCGTATCAACACCAATACTTCTTGCCCACGTCGCGAACCGCTTAAGCTCGCCGATCTCGCGATTCAGCATCTCCTTATCGATAGTTTTTACTGGCTCAGCGTCCGAGTAACTCTCGTCGGCTTCCGAAATCATTTCCGCCGCAAAATCTTCGTATTCTTGTATCAGATCTTCATCTCCGTCGGCTATCTGATCCAGCCATTCATCCCCGTTCGATTCTGCTTTCGGTTTCGGCTCTTCTATCATTCCAACCAGTCGCTCATGAATCGACTCAAGGGTATGTGCAATCGCGATTGATGAAGAAGCAAGCAGTTTTCGCAGCAGCAGGGTCGTCAAATGTTTCTGTTGCTTTGGGATGGCAATCGAGTTCTCTCGACCAAGGAACTCCGAAATTCCTTCGTACAGCTTCTGTTCGTCATCAGTCGGGCTAAACCGAATTGTCATGGGCACTCGGTTGGTGTACTTGATGTATTCAAGCACCTGACGACGCAGTGTTCGTCTGCAGAATGTTTGAAGTCTGGTTCGCAGTCCATCCAGATCTCCTCCTGCAGATGCATACTGCGACCGAAACGATGAAACATCGCCGAAGATCTTTTCATCAAGCAAGGTGCTCAGGCCGTACAATTCCAGTAGCGAATTCTGCAAGGGTGTCGCGGTCAGCAGACATTTCCTGCGATCTTCCAAAGCCCATCGGATGTTTTGCCCAATTTTGTTGCTGCTGCGATACGCATTCCTGAGCTTGTGAGCTTCATCCATCACCACCAGATCAAAGGGAATCGATCGCAATTCATCCTTCATTGCACTGGCAAAGTTGAACGACGTGATGACGACTTGCTTCGAAAGAAACGGACGAGGATTGCCTGCCTTGACAGATTCGTTATAGGTTTTACGGTCGAGAATCTGGCTGGGAATATTGAACTTTTCCAGCAGTTCCAGACTCCACTGCTTACGAAGACTTGCCGGGCAAATGATTAGCAGCTTGCGTTTTCGCTCCGCCCAGTGCTGACACAAGACGAGACCCGCTTCGATTGTCTTCCCCAACCCGACTTCATCGGCAAGAATCACTCCGTTCGTGAGTGGGTTCCGAATCGCAAACAGAGCGGCCTCAATCTGATGTGGATTCAGATCCACACATGCATCGAAGAGCACCGTTCCTAGGCGATCAACGTTATCAGGCAACGACTGCCTAGTCAGATCGCAGGCAAAGTACTTCGCGTGGTATGGGGTAACCATTAGAGGTTTCAAGCGGCAATGGAGATCGGGCAGCGACCGGCGAAGCGATCATATCCCGAATTCCCTCTCGGCACAAATGCTGACAAAGCTTTGCAATACAGTCGAGCCAATCCAATGAGCCATCCAAAGTGTCTTGACCGGATGTAGGTTGTCAGAAAACTTCGAAACGTCAGGTGTTTGCGTTTACGCGAAAGAGACTGGTGAATGTCCATCCTGCAGACGATCACTTCACTGCCAGCAGTTCAACGATAAAATGCAGAGTTGCATTGGGGGGCACTGACGGCGGTGAACCTGTTGCGCCGTAGCCGAGGTCTGACGGAATCCAAAGTTCAATCATGCCGCCGTTCCCGACCAGTTGCATGCCTTCGGTCCAGCCGGCAATCACGCCGCCCAGAGGAAACGAAATCGGTTCGCCGCGCTTGTAAGAACTGTCAAATTCCCGTCCATTGTCGAGCCAGCCTCGGTAGTTGACCGTGACCGTATGATGGGCCAGGGGCTTCTTGTCGTCCGATTGCCGCAGCACGCGATACTTCAGGCCGGACCGGGTGGTCGTAAATTCCAGCGGAGCATCGTCGTCCATGACGCCCGTGCCGCTTTGAAGCGAATCCTTGTCCGTGTAAAGCACAGGCCCCTGGGAATCCGGCGTTTCCACAGAAGTGGTTTCCGCCTTCGCGCGGGACTTCATCTTCATTGGTGCTGAACACCCGGTCAACGAACTCAACATTCCGAGTACCATGCCGGCAAGCATGAGCCGTTTGAAATTCATGTCACAGTCCGTTGTTACGCTTTGAATGTTGCACGATCGTCGCAAATCCCGCAGAAATCCTTTTTCGCGGCGTGAGAAAATGTAGCGTTTCCTGAATCTTCTCGTAAGCACAATTTCTCACTCGTGCGGCAGTCCCGATACAATTGGCGTTTCGGCTTTCGCCGCAGACCAGCAAAAACTGCCTCGGACATCTTCGCAAATGGAAATTCAGCTCAACGGTGAACCTCGTACAATCGAAGCGTCCTGGACGATTGCCGATCTGCTCAATGATCTGAAGATCGAAAATCGCTATTGTGCAGTGGAACGCAACAGCCGCGTCGTCCCGCGCGAGGAACATGCAGAGTGCCGATTACAGCAGGGTGACAGGATCGAAGTCGTCACGCTGGTGGGGGGAGGTTGAAAGTGGGGGCGTTTCTTTGGAGTGCGATGACTTGTCATCGCTTTCCTTTTCCACACACTTTTGCGTCATTCCGTTCGCCGCAATGTGTGGACAATTCGCCCGGGAACTTATTGCATATCTGCAATTCAAATCCAAATCTGTTCTCAATCTCCATTTGATGAAAATGAAAGCGGCGACTAGTCGCCACACTCCAAACAACGAAAGTACTCACAGAAAATGACCGCACTTCCTCCCGACAAGCCGCTTGTGCTGGGAACTCATACGCTCAATTCCCGTCTGATCGTCGGCACGGGAAAATACACGACTTTTGAACTCATGCAGGAATGCCTGGAAGCCAGCGGCTCAGATGTGATCACGGTCGCCGTGCGTCGGGAGCGTCTGGTCGATTCCTCCGGTCGCAACATCCTCGAGTTCATTGATCTCAAACGCTACACGATCCTGCCGAATACCGCCGGTTGTTTCAATACGGAAGATGCGATTCGCGTCGCACGCCTCGGTCGTGAAATTCTGCGGGGACTCGAAAACCCTGGCGCGGACTGGGTAAAACTGGAAGTGCTGGCTGATACGCGGACGCTGCTGCCGGATCCGGTTGCCACGGTTGAAGCCTGCAAAGAACTGGTCGATGACGGATTTCAGGTTCTCTGTTACACGTCCGACGATCCGATCACAGCTCGTCGCTTGAAATCCGCCGGAGCCACTTCCGTGATGCCGGCGGGAAGCCCCATCGGCAGCGGTCAGGGCGTTTTGAATCCGAACAACATTCGCATCTGCCTTGAGTATCTGAAGGAGAATGATCCGGACTATCCCGTGATCATTGATGCCGGTGTTGGCACTGCCAGCGATGTGGCATTCGCGATGGAACTCGGCTGCGACGGAGTTCTGCTGAACACCGCCATCGCGAGTGCCCGCGACCCGCTACGCATGGCCGTCGCGATGAAGCAGGCCTGCGAGGCCGGTCGCCATGCCGTGCTGTCCGGTCGGATTCCGCGGAAACTCTACGCCACCGCCTCAAGCCCGACGGAAGGCGTGATCAGCCGACCGCTGGGGTGAGGGGCATGGCTTTGAGGCGTTGTTTTGAGTGGGTGCGTACCCCGGAATGCAAGTCGCGGAGCGACGTTGCCTACGTAGCTCAGTCGCGCCGCGACTGTGATTCATTGCGGAAACTGCGGAGACTTTGGACGATGTACACAACTGGCATCGCACCACCCGTTGCTATTCGTCGTTCTGTTATGGCGCGGTTAAAGATGCCACATTCGTTTAACCGCGTGGGCAACGCCCCGCGCTTCGTATTTCAAATCTCAAATCTCAAATACGAAATCTCAAATAGAACAATCACGCGGTTAAACGAGCAAATGCCAACCGCGTCCCTACGCTGCCGCCCGACGGCGTCCGAATTTGGATCGAATGTCCAGGACAGCTTCAATCACGTCGGCGACGTCCTGCCCCGACATGGACGGTGACAGCGGCAGGCTGAGCATTTGTTGAAAGGCGGCATGCGCGACCGGGAAATCATCCGGAGCGTAGTTGTATTTGTTTCTGTAAAACGAATGCATGTGGATCGGGATAAAATGGACGGAGGTGCCGATGTTGCGCGCCGTCATTTCCTCAATGAACTGATCGCGACCGATCGAGAGTTCAGATGATCGCAGGCGCAGTACGTAGAGGTGCCATGCGTTTGTCACATGCTCGCGCGTGGTTGGCGTCAGAAATGCACCGCTCTGACCGAAGGCTGTGTTGTAAGTTTCCACAATCTCGCGACGGCGATCCTGCATCCGATCAAAACGTTTCAGCTGCTGCAAACCCAGTGCGGCCTGGATGTCGGTCATGTTGTACTTGAAACCGGGTTCAACGATGTCGTAGGCCCACTTGCCGCCGGCGGAATAGCGACTCCATGCTTCGCGATTCATCCCGTGCAGACTGACGACACGCGCGTGGTCCAGCAGATCGGCGGCACCAGTCAGCATTCCGCCTTCGCCGGTGGTCAGGTTCTTGGTTGCGTAAAAGCTGAAGGCTGTCAGATTCGATCCGGAACCAATCGGCTGGCCTTCAAAACTGGCTCCGACCGCGTGCGCCGCGTCTTCGATCAGATGCAGATGGTATTCCTCGGCGATCGCTCGCAGCGCGTTGAGTTCCACAGGATGGCCCGCATAGTGGACGGCGATAATGGCCTTGGTGCGCTGAGTGATGGCACGTTCGACAGCGTCGGGCTGGAGGTTGAGCGTGTCCGGTTCGACATCGACAAGCACCGGCGTTGCGCCAACATGTTCGATGACGTTCACGGACGCAGCAAAGGTCATCGGTGTCGTGATAACTTCGTCCCCGGGGCCGATGTTCAGCACTTTCAACGCAACGTGCAGTCCGGCTGTGCAGGAATTCAGTGCAAGTGCCGCAGGGGCCTGAACGGCGTCGCGAAAATCCTGCTCAAACTGTTTTGTGCGAGGCCCGGATGTGAGCCAGCCGGATTTCAGAGCTTCAACGACTTCGTCGATCTCTTCCTGGCCTATGAGGGGGAGTGAAAATGACAGAAATGAGTTGCGCACAGGTGACCTCCATGTCATTGCGCCGGAATTGCTGGAAAATGAGGCTGCTATTTAACGATTTTTCGCAAACACTGCCAGAGGAATGCGAAAGCGAGGAAGGTTTGCCCATGGTGTTGGGTTACCTGCCCGACACAAATGTCCGGATTCTCGGCCAACTCTGTGCGCAATGCAGGCGTGTCCCACGCAGAAATTCAGACGAAACCAACAGAATGGAAGCCGTGCCACTCACAGCCCGGCCTCGGACATCGAAACTACAATCGGCCCATGAACACCGTCTTTGCGTTCTCGAACAGGATCTTCCGTTCGGCGGCCTTATTGGGGGCGAGCTTCCGGATCGCGGCGATCGTTTGCGAGCCCGAGCAGGCGGCACCCGATCCAACGCGATCATCGCAGTCGCTGCCGAAGAGAATCTTGGCCTGATGGCGATCGAGAAACCCGCGCGCGTGGTCTTCGTCGCGGGCCAGCGCGTTCAGGCCCGAGCCGGCTGACATATCGGCGAACATATTCGGATAGTCGGCCAGATACCGGTCCGTCAGCCCGCCTGCTGTCACCTTGCCTGTGGGATAGAGCACATTCTGATCGGCATGGTTCCTGTCGATGTTGGCCCACCAGGTCTGAGCGTGACCGATGAAGACGGTCTTCGGATATTTTGCAAGCATCGTGTGCAATCGCTCGAAACCCAGGTTGTAGGTCTCGTGTTGAAAGTGCATAAGGATCGGCACGCCGTATTCGGCGGCCAGGGCATAGAGGATCTGACTTTCGGCCGAGTCGCATTCCACGCCGAACTTCTGCTCACCGATGATGATCGCGCCGAGTTCGAGGTACCTGGCAATCTCGACGCGGGCTTCCGGCAGATCAGTGACCTCGTTCGCACCGAAATAGAACTCTTTCGGATACTGTCGAGCCATTGTGAGAGCGGTCTCATTGCCGCCAGCCCCCACGCCACCGAGCCCATTGTGCTTACCCTCGGCTGTCGACGCACGACTGACCGGACTTCCCGCCGGCAGCAGGATGGTCTGCGTGACTCCCATCGCCTGCTGGTGAGCAATCAACTCTGCACTGGTCCGCGCGCGATAGTTCGTGTGCTGATGAATGTCGATGATCGGCTCCGCAGCCGCATCCTCCGTCCCGCGCGCGAACGAAGCCGCAGCCAGCACAGTGCCCGTCAACGAACAGGCGAGGAAATCACGACGAGGCAAGGCATACATGGCGAACTCCACTTCTTACTCGGAAAAGAAGCCATTGAGAGGTCTGGCAGTCAAGACACGGAAGGTTTTCAGGCGGCCGTTACTTTACCAGGCTGTTAAGGATGTTTGCAGTGTAGTTGGCTCTCGCGTCAGCCACCAATCTGAAATGAACACCGGTTTGCGTTGTGGTGCGGTCGTGGAGTATTGGCGAACGGCGACGAAATTCCTACAATCATGTCAACCTTTTTGTGCAACAAAGAGCGACTGTCCATCTCCAATGAGCAAGAAACCAAAACGCAAGCTGACCGCTGCCGAAAAGCGTGCCCGACGGGAGCGGAAAGAGAAATTCATGACGATCTTCATCAATGGAAAGCAGAAGCGAGTGCCACGCCCGCAGTTGATCGAAGGCTTGTCGGTCGATGAATTCATCGCCCAAAATGCAGACCCGATTTGGCTGCATCAGAATGAAATGTGGGAGTTCATAGTGCCCGATGACGATGGCGAAGTCCGTTTCTGACGCTCGCGTGTTGATCGTATTCTGCAGTCTTACCATTCGTCGTCTGAACCATACTCCGCTGGCGCTTCGCCATGGGATTCGACAACGATTGGAACCGATATTTCCGGATCGGCCGGGGCAATCTTTTCCAGTTTCACTTTGAATCGCCAGTCGGCACCAAAGTCATAGTGAAACGGCATCGACTCACCCTCCTGCAACGGCAGATAGCCGACCGCTATTTCGTCGGTGTGCAGCTCTGCATCCCCAACCCGGGGATGTTCGACGCTCAGCTTCTGGCCATCGCGTTCGACAAATTGAAATGCATAAAGATGATCACCGTCGAAATCGAATGCGTCTATGATGCACTCCGCAAGCTCGTCCAAAGACGACTCGGCTGAGATTGCGATACGTCTCCATGGAGTGCCGAGGGACACTTTGAAGTAATAAATCCCATCCCGAAATTCAGGCTCAGCGAACTTGAGATTGTTGATCCACTGCGGGAAGCTGGATTGAAATACTGGTTGCCAGGCACCGAAGTCGGATTCACTCGGCTCTCTTGCGATAAGCGAGCGTTCAATCTCGTTGAACACGGTGCCCAGCAGTTCGTCTCCAAAAGTCGTGTGGCAAATGTTGGTAACACACCAATTCTGCCCTTTCGCCGGTTGATCCCGTTCCACGGTCATCAATCCGAAAAGTTCCAGCAACGCGAGCGTGGTGGACTGCTGCACGCTGTCCACGATTCCGCCTCGAGTCTGTTCCTTTTTCGAAATGCAGCGGCCTTCGGGCGGGATCCTCTGGCACAGCATGCGAACCTCCATGGCAAGGTAACCGAACTGATCGGAGCCATGGAGCCCGATTGCTTCCCACGAACTGTGACGCAACCACGCTTCCAGCAGATTAAAATACCGCTCTGTCGGGTTAAGCTGGCTCCACTGCTGACACATGATCGGATCAAGCGTGAGTTGCCCGCTGGATTTGCCATGACCTTTCGGAACCCCGATCTGAGTCGCGCGCAACAGTAAGTACAAACCATTGAGATGAGGATAGGACCTTTGCTGCGGGCGGGCCAGGTTCGGGCGGAGCGGCCTGGTCATCCGCTCGTCAAGTTCGCGAAGCCGATCCATCGGCAGCAAATGGTATTTACCGGTCGAGCGCACTCCACCCGCGATGAAATCCAGCAGCGTCTCGAAGTCCGCCAGGATCGTGCCGGGACCGCTCTGATCGATGTGCTGAATGGAGAGATTGCTGCTGTGAAGTGCGATTGGTTCTTGTTTTGGCATTTGATGCATCCGCGAGCACGGCTTGACTGACCGCGCCCGTTCTATTTTTTTTCGTATTTGGGAATGTTCGGTTCAGCGACTTCTGCGACGAGTTTTCTGACGATCTCATCGATATCGAAACCTTCGGCCTGAGCCTGAAAATTTGTCGACACGCGATGTCGCAGCACAGGGATGGCTACTTTGCGAACATCGGCGATTGTCACATTGGGTCGCCCGTCCATGGCGGCGACGGCTTTGGCTCCGGCAATCAGATTCTGGCCGGCACGCGGACCTGCTCCCCAATCGACAAGACGCTTAATGAAATCCGGTGCGCCGGCGTCTTTTGGTCGAGTGGCGCGGACGAGTCTGGCCACGTAGCTGATAATGAATGGACTGGCCACGATCTGGCTGATCTGGCGCTGCAGATACAGGATCGATTTCGCAGACAGCACCTTGCGAACTTCAGCACGTTCGCCGGACGTTGTGACTTCCAGGATCTTTTCTTCTTCTTCCAGCGAAGGATAATCGACATTCACATTGAACATAAAACGGTCCTGCTGCGCTTCCGGCAGCGGATACGTGCCTTCCTGTTCAATGGGATTCTGAGTTGCAATCACAAAGAATGGTTCCGGCAACTTATATGTCGTCTGTCCCACAGTGACTTCGCGTTCCTGCATCGCCTGCAACAGTGCCGATTGAGTTTTCGGCGGCGTACGATTGATTTCGTCCGCCAGCAGGATATTGGTGAAGACCGGACCTTCCACAAAGCGAAACTCGCGGCGACCCGTGTCACTTTCTTCAAGGACGTTCGTGCCGGTGATGTCGGACGGCATGAGGTCGGGCGTAAACTGAATCCGGCGAAAGTTGACGTCCAGCAGTTTCGCAATGGTGCTGACCAACAGGG
>JANOUN010000272.1:0-8919 GCA_031416875.1 Planctomycetota bacterium
CAGGGAGCGGTGCAAAATCCATACTCACGGATTCGAGTGGCACGGTAAGTCGCATGGTCGCCTGCAGGCGAACCATATCAGGCAACTCAGCATCCGTGACCTGTGGCAACTGAATCCGATGAATGGTCACGAATTGTCGCGGGAACACGACCGCAACCTGTGGACGGTTCTTGCCCGGCGTACCGCCAGTAAATTGCTTCAACTGATCTACGACCGCCAGCATATCGGCGGCGTCGTCGGGGCGATCAATGATCCGGGATTCTGTGATCTCGACACGATTGCCGTCGATTCGCCCGCGCGCGACAACCAAGCGGTCACGATCCCATTCGATAAAGATGTCGGACATGATTTGGCTTTTCACAATGCGATCGAATCCGGGGGGTACATGCGAAATTGAACCCCGAAAACCGCATAGTGGTGCCGCGCAGGATGAGAAACAAGCACAGGTTGCTCAGGATACGACATCCAGGAGAGGATTTTGCGGATTTTCCGATGATCCGGGCATCCGCGACCCATTTTTCTTGGCGCGGGCTTCGGCCGCAACCGAAAGGCGAGCGGCGGGCGTCAGCCCAATGGTATGCGATTCCTGCACAACCTGAAATCTTGGCGCGGGCTTCGCCCGCAGCCCAAATCATGGGGTATGATTGATGTTTGTTTGGCAGAGCAGCGTTCGCTCGCAGGTGAAATTTCGAAGTCCGTGTTTTGCCCGCGAATCGCGCGGATGGGCGCGAATCTGAATCGCGGTCGGGATTGTAACGGAACTTCCGTTTTTGCGTTCCTTCGCGCCATTCGCGGGCACCCCTGTTTTCGAGAGCGAATGGACTTGTCGTGTTCTTCGCCCGCAACCCCACTCATGGAACATGATTTAATCAGCCGTTGGGCGCTAGCCCCGGTTCAATGACAGAAATCACGATGAAAACAACCGAGGCTAGCGCCTTTCGGCTCATAAGTAGCACTAAATCAACAGCCCGCAAGCGGTTGAAGGAGCCTCGCGGCATGCAGCTCTCGTGAGCAGGTTGCCACGTCAATCCTTCAACCGTTCCGGCTTGCACAACAGCTTTTTGTCGTTCGCTGTGCGACCACATTTTGTGCAAACATGAGTCGGGTTGCAAACCAAAAGCTTGTAACTCGTGAAATCCACTTTGAGTTGCTTTTTCATTTCACACAGAGTTTTTGGCATCTTCTGCATCGCCTCCAACTTGAAATACGGCGGTCTGGTCAAAACGATAACAACATAATCGTCTGGAATCAAAACAAACCGGCTTTCTTCACCTTTGCCACAACGCAGCGGATGGCTGAATTCTCACTTGTTCCAGCAGCATCAGAACTCTCCGACCACTTCACCACCGCCACGAGTTCCCGCACTGCGCCAGAGTCCTCGATCGATATTGTCCGAGAATCCTCGCACTGAACCATCCACGAGCAGCCCCTGCACAATCCCCGTATGGAAACTGCGTGATGTGATGACACCGTATGTGGATTCCGTCGCATTGTTGCCCTCGCGGATATTAACCCAGTCTGTGTCACGAATCGTGCCGCCATCGTTGTGAGGCACTTTAGTGTTCGGCGTAAACGTCGTGGTGAAACTCGTCTGGTTGCTCCGGCTGTCAACCCACTCCGCATGACCGGAATTCTTTAACGTCCCGCCGAGACTACTGATGGCAGCAGGATCACTGGGTACGGGCGGATTTGAAACCGGACCGACATCACGCAGGTAATACTGAAACGCTTTCACTTCGGCCATCGCCAGTGTATTGCTCGTTCCGTCCGTAAAATCTCGCATTCCCGTTCTGGCATTCGGGCCAAAGGCACCCGTACCGAACTGCCCACTGGCCGGATTCCACAGAAACCACTCTCCGTAATTGGCGGCGTAACTGACTGGCCAGTGCGTCAACGCTCCGTCCACGTACGCCTTGTCATTCACCTCACTGGGGCACATCAATGTCGAAATACGAATCCGAGTGACCGCAGGCTGAACCGAGTAACTTCTGCTGAAGTCGATCAGACTTGTCAGGTTTGCCTGTTCCAGGTACGGCAGCAGTCGCGCCTGAATCGACCAGCCAGCTGGCTGAATGGTCGCCGCCAGGTATGTCCCACCCGGAGGAAAAACGGTGTGAACATCGTGGTAGTTGTGCAGCGCCAGTCCTAACTGCTTGAGGTTGTTCTTGCACTGCGTCCGCCGGGCGGCTTCGCGGGCGGCCTGCACTGCCGGCAGCAGCAAGGCAATCAAAATGGCAATGATGGCGATCACGACCAGCAATTCGATGAGCGTAAATCCTCGCACGATGTTTCCAGGGGACGACTTTTTCATGATTTGCCTTTTCTTCGGTTTAAAAGCAGAGCAATAGAGAGAGGCCAAACTGACGGAGCAGTGAAACCGCATCCGGGCCAAACACGTCTGCTGAGCTGGCAATTCCCTTCCCCGAGCATGGCTGGCATCTTGCAGAATTCTGCAGGAATCGGCTGGCTGGAGCACCGAAGCATTGAAATTGAGACTCAGTCGCAACATAATAGCCGCCGCGATTGGCATGTCAACGGGAGCATCTGCAAAATCCCGGATCCTGAAATTGTCTGAAACAGGTACAGCGCGTGAACGGAGACGAAGCACCAGCGTCGGATTGTGGCGATCGCGTGAATGCGGCCGAAAAAGCACATCCCGAGCTGACAGGACTCAGCGACCAGGGCGAAGTTTCGGCCAGGAATTCCGATGTTCAGCGAGTCGTCTCGTTCAACGAAATTGCTGGCGGCACGACTGAGGTCATTATTGAACACGAAGGACAGAAATACCGCCTTCGCGCAACTCGAAATGGCAGACTGCTGCTGAATAAGTAGCGACGCGTCGACGACTTTGAACAGCAAATTTCCAATTCAAAACGCGCTGCACGAATTTCATTTTCTGGGCCTGGTGTTTGCGTGGCTGATTGTCCTGATGCTGGTGATCGGCGAAATTGCACCGCAGGCGAAGGAGTTCGAACAGGTTGATGTGGGTGCGGTGGATATGACACCATGGCGATTGGTCAAACCTGCTGGTCTGGCGCTCATCGCAGCGGTATTCACAATTTACGCCACGTTTGCAGACTTCTCCGTGCTCGTGCCGCAAGGCAAAGACCTGAGCGGCAGCCGACTCCCGTCAACATCGCCCAATGCACGTATATCAACCTCAGGAGAAAATGCGACGGATCCGGAAACTGCGGACTCAGAATGATGTCCGGTTCAATTCACAAAATGTGGTGTGGCGTTACCGTGAAAGGTGCAAGGAGAGACCACCAGTTCCTGTCGGAATCACAGTCGCGGAGCGACTGTGCTACGTAGGCGACGTCGCTCCGCGACTCGCATTCCTGTCAATACTTCACCAAATACAAAACCTGGTGGCTCAAAGAATCTTTTTTCCTGTTGGGACGACCGAAGTTCCATTCTGTTTCGCCGAAGCCTCAAACGTTCAGACGCGAGGTCCGTCCACTGTTCCTCGCTTTACTTCGGCGGAATCAGTCGGATGGCTCGCAGATCAATCAACGCGAACGGTGGATTCTCAGGAGCCGTGATGATCAGTTGACCGCGGCCTCGATGGAGATCAATCGTGCCAGCCTGCCACGTTTGGTAGTTGTCCCAGGTTCCGCTGCCGGGGACTCGGGCGGTCAGCATGCGATTCCCCGTGGAGAACTTGATCAGGCTGCCTGCGGTCGCGTTGTCGCAGGCGAAGTCGAATTCGACAGTCCAGTGTCCGGAACTGGGTATCTCAAACGTCCACTTCGCATAGTCTTCGGTCGATGACCAGAAACCGAGGTTGCCGTACTTCTCTTCGAACACAAGATTCGGCCCGTAAATCTCAGCGGTCGATGCCGACAGTGTTACCGTACCATCCGCATTGGCGGCCACGAACTGCGGGCTGTTGCCCTTAAACCGTTTCCACAGCGTGCCGGTCGATTGCACAAACGCAAACACATTCGCGAGATCCTGAGCAGGAATATCTTTCTCAAGTCCTTCAGGCATCAGTGAGCGTTTTGAAGCCACCAGCTCTTCGATGTCGGCTCGAACGACCGTGATCTCTTTGCCGTCATTCCCGATCAATGTCAGACTGCCGCCGGTTTCGCCTTTGAGCATGCCCGAATGCTGCAACCCGTCTTTTGTGACAACGGTGTAGACAAGGAACTTGGATTCGACCGCTCGATTGGGATCAAGCACAGCGGTCAGAAGTGCCTCCGACGACCGGTCTTTCAGCGCCGCAAGATCCGCTCCGATTTCTTTACCGATGTCCTGCAATCGGTGACACGTGCTGCAGCGTTTTTCAAAGACGGCTTTACCTGCGGCAACATCCGACTTCAAATTTGAAATCTGAGATCTGAAAGCGTCAATAACCGCTGCTCGGGCGGACGGTGTCTCTTCGCCAAACAACGAACGCGCGATTTTCGCAATTTCGCCGCTGCGATGATTCAGCAGACCGTCTCGTTGCACGGCATCGAAGTCTGTCGCCGCGAGCGTATCCGCCTTGACGGCATCCAGCAGAAGCTGAACAGTCGATTCGCGCTGCAGCAAGGTTGTCAGAACTTCAGCCCGCACAGTCGGCGCGAAACTGTTCCAGTGAGACAGCAACTGAGTCACCGAATCCTGCGTCGCGTTTCGTCCCATTACGCGCACAGCCGCGATTTGCACGGGTATCGGAGTTTGGGCCGTGAGCAATTCCCCCAGATCCAACGCAGAATTTGAAGCATATCCCCCAGTCACACCCGCAAACCGAACTGCGGCAGCTCGTCGATCGGCGTCAATTTCGTTGCTGCGAGCAATCTGCACTGCCACGGCGTATGCTGCCGACATCGCGTTCTGAAATGCATCGTTCGTTTTCAATGACGCCGCGACATCACTGCTGAGAACATTGTTGAGCGTGCTCGCCAGCAATTCAAACCGCGAGGCTGCAGAGTCTGCCCGGACGGACTGCACGAGCACCGTCAAGGGTTCGCTGATTTGATCCGCTCGCCCCATCGCCGCCGCCTGAGCCAAAAGGACGCCGATCAGCTCTTCGTTCAAATCTTCAGCGGGAACATTCAATGCTTCGTTCAGGACACCGCCGATGTTGTCCGGCGTCAGTGACGTCAGTGCGGCATTTCGCAGCATCGGTGTTTCGAAGTTCCGTCGCAGCAATTCGCCGAGCAAGACTGCTGCTGTGTCACCCTGGGCTTCACCGAGACTGAGCATGAGTTGCAGGCGAACGGCGTTGTCCTGATCATTCAGTAACTGCCGCAGTGCGTCGCGATGAGCGACGTCTGCCGTGCCGGCGCGCAACACCGGTTCGATCCATTGGATCGCCAGGCGGCGAATTTCCGGATCAGGATCCGTAAGCAATCCCGGAGTCAGGTCCACCGTTGACTCCGCAAGTTCTGCCAGCAGCGCACCTGACTGGACGCGAGTCTGTGTCTGGCCAGCAGCCAGGAGCTTCCGGGCCTGCAACACCGATTCCTCACTGGCCTGCAGCTCTTTTCGCCGATGCGTCAGAATTCGCTGCGCCGTATCCCGCCACCAGCCGTTGGGACTTTCGAGTCTCTTCACAAGATCTGCGATCGGAATTTCGTTCCACGGTTTATCAAAGTAGCCATCTCGCTCGGGCGAGCGGATGGGCGTTAGCCCTCCGTGGGCGTTCTGCTGGCCGACTCCGTTCTGTTCCGATTCGGCATGGACACGGAGGGCTGACGCCCTGCCGCTCGCCGATGATTCAGTACCGCAACATTCGTTCGCCGGAACAATCCGATAGATCCGTCCCTTATCATTCCCCGCATACAGATTCATCTTCCTCTGATACTCCGGCGGAATCCATTCCGGATGCTCAATCACCGCGCGGTACATGTCCGCAACCCAGATCGCTCCGTCCGGACCGGTGCGGATCATCGTGGGACGGAACCAGTTGTCGGATGACGCAAGGAATTCTGACTCCGGTTCATCGGCCGCTCGTTCGCCTTTGAAGTTGAAACCGTCTCGAGTCATCACCAGTCGCGACACCAGGTTATGCACGGGTTCGGACGTGAATGCGTTGCCGTAGTACTGGTCGCCGAGGTAATTGTCGCGATAGATCATCGTGCTGCAGGCCGATGTAAACCGGTTGGCGAAGGCGAAATCATTGAATCGAGCCAGCGTGCGGCTGGTCGGATAAACCGGTGCGGCTCCGGGAATCGTCGCAACCTGAGCCGTCACCTGAGAGATTCCCGCGTGCGGATTGCGTCGCACGTAGCGATCTTCGAGGACGTACTGGTAGATCGGATTCGAATTATTGTTGCCGAACCAGTTCCCGAAGTCGTCTCGTTCGCGGCCAAATTGCGTCTGCCCGCTGACTGTGTCGAGCCCGTTCGTGTCGGGGTGAATTCGCAGATCGCGACCGCGAAGAGAAATGGGAGGCAAAGCGGAAAGCGGAGAGCCGAAAGCCGGATCAGGAGACTGCGATTCTCCGCTTTCCGCTGTCAGCTTTCCGCTTTCCCACAGCATTCCCGTCCCCACGATTTCCCCGCCACTGTCACCGTTCGCGAGATACAGCCATCCATCCAGTCCCCAGCGAAGTCCGTTGACGCGATGCTGCTGATTGCCTTCGACGAAACCCTGGTAAAGCGTTTCTCTGACATCGGCGGCTCCGTCACCGTCGGTGTCTTCGGCGTAAAAGATCTCCGGTGCCATCGTGATGATGACTCCGCCTCGCCAACAATGAATGCCGTTGGGAAACGCGAGCCCGTCGAGGAACGTCGTAGCCTTGTCGAAGACGCCGTCCTTATCGGTGTCTTCGAGAATCTGGACGCGACCGCCGTTTTCGCCACTCGGATAATCCCCCATCTCGACCACCCACAATCGCCCACGTTCGTCCCAATCGAATGCAACCGGATCATGGATCAACGGTTCCGCCGCCGCCAGCACCACCCGCAGATCCGGCTTCGTGGTCATGCACTTGAGCGATTCCTCGGGGCTCTTCGGAGCCGGGAAGTCGCGTTGCAGGGCTTCGGAATAAAACTCATGCGGCATGATTTTCTGCACGGCATCGCAGAGCACATCTTCGGCTTCTGGCGCCAGGCGCGTCGGTCGGCGATAGTAGAGCATTGACGAATCCGCTTCGTAACCGCCTTCACGAAGCACACGAGCCGATGCGATGTAGCACGGGACGTCATTGCTGTAGGCGTTGATCCACAATCGATCACTGTCGAACATGTCATTCATGCGGATCGAATAATCCACCACGACCTCGCCGCCAAGGAATACCATCGCAAGGTCTTCTCCGAAGCACCATGTTTGCACGGGATAGTCGGGAATTGTCGCAGGGATCTCTTTGCCCTCGTCGAGCATCTTCAGAAAGTGGCGGGCGCGCGAACCGGTGACGCCGGGTTGAGTGGCCTGTTGCTCCCAGTCGGCTCGGGACGGCAAAGGTCCCAGTGGCAGGGCAATGCGTGCCATGTTGCAGGTGACGTGGGGATCAATGCGCCTCATTGCGGCTTCCGGCGAGCGGTTGGGCGTCAGCCCACCGGGTGCGCTGTGCACTGTTTCCGGGTTGGCGTTTACACGGAGGGCTGACGCCCTGCCGCTCGCCAAAACTCTCGTCACCTCATCCGCCATCGTGCGTCCATGCACCTTCGCCTGTTCGTGAGTACCTCGTGGCGACGGATTCGCATCCGCGCCGCAACCGATGGCAATCAACGCCACCGCACCGGGATGATCGGCTTCGAGCATGTCCGCTGCGAAGCCAGCCCAGTCGCCGCTGATCTGATTGAACTCACCGGTTTCGGTGGTGCAGTGACACGCATAATTTGCGAGCACGGCGATCAGTTTTCCCTCAGTGTCATGAGCCGCCAGCACGGGGACTCGTGTGTCCGTCGGGCCATCGGGAACTTCGCCAAAGTTGGTCCATTTGCCGTTTGCGATCAATCGTCGGTTCATCGCAAAACCGGTTTCGCCGAAGCCTGACGACAAATGCCCCGGTCGCCGTGCTGCGATGGCCTTATCGACGACTTCAACGAGCTTCGCGATCAGCTCCGTTTCATACTGAGCCAGGTGCGCGGCATGGTCATCAGGCATCGCGTCAAAGATATTCGGTGCGAAACCCCGCAACCATGGCGCGGAATGGGAATGTGTGGAGGAAATCGCAAAGCACTCGCGAGCGAGCCCATGCTTTTCTTTGAGCTTTGCAAACACAGCCTCAGTGATTTCCCTCGGGACGCCACAGTTATCGACAGTCAGCAAAACAACGTAGCCAGCTCGCCCCGTCGAGATGAGCCTTGTTCTTCCATGATCCTCTGCCGATGCCAGCTGCGCCGTGCGAAGTTGATCTGCATTTGGCAAGGACGTCACTGAATCCAGTGGCGTCGCTGAAGGCTCGTCTCGGCGGAGCGAGACGGCTACATCGGGCCCCCCGATCACTAGCGCCCGTGCATGAATTCTCGCGGCAACACCCTCGGATTCCTTCATGCGGTTGCCGTATCCCGTGAGCCGCACGGGGTACTCAGGCGTGATATCGACCACCGCCGCGCCGACGGGAACCGGTTCACGCACCGGCGAGCGGTTGGGCGTCAGCCCACCGAGTGCGTTCTCTTCACCTTCGCCATGCGCGTCGTCTCGGAGGGCTGACGCCCTGCCGCTCGCCGTTTTGTGCTCGGCGAGGATTTCGTCGAAGGAAACTCGATACATCAAATCCGGCAGCTGAGCCGTATCTTCATTGATCCAGCAGAAGTGGCGATCGTGGATGAAGAAGCCGTCGTTAGAGTGATTGTTGCCGTCGTTTGTTCGAGCAGCCGCCTCGTCGCCAGACTTGGCAGCGGCATTCCAGAAAATGCAGCAGGCAAGAGCAACAGCAAGGCGCAACATCGACATTGAAAAATCTCCGACGCGAACGCTGAAAAACGGGCGGGATGAAGAGAGTTTCAGATTATAGACGCATGGCGACAATGTCGCACGCCACCG
>JANOUN010000273.1:0-1994 GCA_031416875.1 Planctomycetota bacterium
GAATACAAGCATGTGGTCCTCGGACTGATCTTCCTGAAATACATCTCCGACACTTTCGACGAACACCATGCGACTCTGGTTGCAGGCAAGGGCCAGTACGACGGAGCGAACCCGGAAGATCCGGACGAGTACAAAGCCGAAAATGTGTTCTGGATACCGCAGGAAGCCCGCTGGACGCACCTGCAGGCACATGCGAAGCAACCCACCATCGGCAAGCTGGTCGATGATGCTATGGTGGCCATTGAGCGCGACAACCTGCGGCTGAAAGGTGTGCTGCCGAAAGACTATGCTCGGCCAGCGCTCGACAAACACCGCTTGGGAGAACTCATCGACCTGGTCGGCACGATTCTCCTTGTTTCCCCTCGCCCCCGTGACGGGGGAGAGGGTCAGGGTGAGGGGGCTGACAAATCGCACCGCGCCAAAGACATCCTGGGCCGCGTCTACGAATACTTCCTGACACAGTTCGCCAGCGCAGAAGGAAAAAACGGAGGACAGTTCTACACGCCATCCTGCGTCGTGCGTGTGCTCGTGGAAATGCTGGCACCGTACAAGGGTCGCATCTATGACCCGTGCTGCGGATCTGGCGGGATGTTTGTGCAGTCGGAAAAGTTCGTGGAAGCGCACGGTGGCAAGATCGGCGACATCAGCATCTACGGTCAGGAAAGCAATTCCACCACGCGACGCCTGGCCGTGATGAACCTGGCACTGCGCGGCATCGAAGCAGACTTCGGGCCGGAACATGCCGATACGTTTCGCCGCGATCTGCATCCGGATCTGCGGGCAGACTATGTCCTGGCGAATCCGCCGTTCAATGATTCAGACTGGTTCCGCAAAGACGATGACGTTCGCTGGCAGTATGGAGTTCCACCGAAAGGCAACTCCAACTTTGCCTGGGTGCAGCATTTCATACACCACCTGGCCCCGACCGGCATGGCGGGATTTGTCCTGGCGAACGGCAGCATGAGTTCCAACCAGTCTGGTGAAGGTGACATCCGCAAAGCCTTGATCGAAGCCGACCTTGTGGACTGCATGGTCGCCATGCCCGGTCAGTTGTTCTACAGCACTCAGATTCCAGTCTGCCTGTGGTTCCTGACCAAAAATAAAAAGGCGAGCCCCGGACGTCAGTCCGGGGGTAAATTCCGCGATCATCGAGGCGAAACGCTTTTCATCAACGCCCGTAAACTCGGCACCCTCATCGATCGCGTTCACCGTGAACTGACCGATGTGGACATCAACAAGATCGTGAACACGTATCACGCCTGGCGCGGCGACTCCGCGGCGATCTCAAATCTGAAATCTGAAATTTCAAATTACCAGGACATCCCCGGCTTCTGCAAATCCGCCACCACCGCCGAAATCGCCGCACACGGTCACGTGCTGACGCCAGGCCGCTACGTCGGTGCTGAAGAAGTGGAAGATGACGGCGATCCCTTCGAAGAAAAGATGCCGCGCCTGGTTGCGGAACTGCACGCCCAGTTCGCGGAGTCTGCGAAACTGGAGCAGGCCATCAAAGCCAACCTGAAGGGGCTGGGTTATGGCGGGTAACGGCTGGACGCTGAAAAGCATCGACGAACTGAAGGCTCCAACTAACGGAGCCATCGCCATCGGGCCGTTCGGTTCTCGGATGAAAAGCGACTGCTACGTGCCTTCCGGCGTGCAGGTGATTCGCGGCACCAACATCAGCGATACGCGGACGCTTGTCGGCGAAATGGTCTGCATCACGCCGAAGCTCGCCGACCAACTTGGCAACGCCATCGTCCACGCCGATGACCTTGTCTTTCCCCATCGCGGTTCGATTGGCTTGGTTGGAATCGTCCCACGCAACAACTTCGAACGCTACGCGCTTTCGAGTAGCCTGATGAAGCTCACCTGCGACCGGAAGCAGGTCGAACCGCTTTTTCTTTTCTACTTCTTCCGCTCCGCTGACGGGCAGCACGAGTTGCTGAAGAACGCTTCGACTGTCGGAACGCCGGGAATCGGGCAACCGCTTTCAT
>JANOUN010000274.1:0-5884 GCA_031416875.1 Planctomycetota bacterium
TGCAAGCGTTCGCGGATTCGCTTCAGGATCCCACAGCAATTTTGTGAGCACGTAGTACAGCGGACCGTCAAGAGCCCAATCAGACAGCTGACTCTGGCAGAAGTACCGTCGAATGCCGAGCGTCCGAAAGTACTTGATATCGGACGCGAAATTCTGCAGAATCGGTCGCGGAAGGTTCCACCACATGGATTTGCCGACATAACTGTACACCATGATGTCCGGCGATAGCTCCCGCCATTTGAGCAGCAACTCATTGAACTGGCGATTCGCCTCTGACGACGGATCTGAAATCGCTCGACCGTAATCGGCTGGAACATAATGGCACACAAACGGGACGATGCCAGAGACCGGTCGCACAGAATCCGGAGGCTCAACGTAGTTCACATACGCGAGCATGAGCAGTTTATGATCCGGATGCGTCTTCGCAATTCGACGAGCGACCTCATTGCCGAACCAAAAGAGCCGATCTCCCACAAATGGCTCTTCGCGGCGTAAATCGACTCGCGTCGTGCGGGCTCCACACAGCCGACGATCCAGCTCGAGGCATCGAGCACACTTGCACCAGCCGTATCCATCGTTCGGACTGATGGAAACAACCCGGCAATTGGAGTCGGCATCAAAGATCTCTCGAACTCGACTGGTAAACTCTTCAATCAAGCCCGGTGCAGTCAAACACAACTGTCCTGCGATATCAGCGAGGGTCTTCGTTCGCAGTCCTTCCGCGTTCATGAACCAGTTCGGATGAGCGGCGAAATATTTTGAAGCGGGAATCAATTGCGAAAACGTATGCACGCCGCTTGCCTGGGCGGGCAAAAACAGAGCCACACCGTTCTGACTGGCTGTTTCAGGAGGAAAGAAACCATTCATCCCGAGCTTTAGACCCCAGGGTTCCAGGCGGGGCTGATTTCCTTTGAACAGTCGCCAGTCAAAGGCCGGGCGAGAATCCACGGACAGCTCGGGAACATCGATCGCAGATAGATTCGGAACAATTTCGTCGTCCGGATCATGCGTCAGCCAGCGACACCCCAGTGCTTCGAGAAAATGGTAGGCCCCGTACAATGTCCCTCGGTCACTGCCGCCGCAAATGACAACACCTTCCGGAACGGACTGGATGACAAATCGCTCGGAGTGCAGCGTCAGATCCTGAGGAACACTTCGCTGGGCGACAGTCGTTGGACCAATATGGATTGCAATCGCCTGCGTTGCCTCGCCTTCACAAACGATTCCGACATCCGTGCCGGACATTCGTTTAAGATACTTCGCAATTTCTGCAGCGGCACGCTGAACAGCAACTCCACCGCCATCCGATGGCACGACAATCTCGCACTTCGCGGCACCGCGGTCAATGATGCGAGTTTGGCCCTGAACGCATGTCGACAGTACAGCGCAGGCCAGAACGGTGATCAGCCAACAACGTTTCATTCAGCAGCCTTCGCGACTTCCTTGTCGCTGACTTCCAGCAAGGTACTGGCTCGAATCACTCTTGATTCGCAAGAATGCCATCAGAACACTCAAAACAGATCAGGCAACGACGCTTCAAGGAAGCCTCACACCCGTGGGGGGTCTCATCAATGGCGTGGACTTAAGCAATCCGACTGGCGAGCGGGGTACGTAAGTGCCCTGATGTTCGCATCATGCGCGACAAATCAGGGGATTCACATCCCCCGCTCGCCTTAAGTCCACGCCATTGGAGGGTCTCATCGTGGTGTCCAATCTGTTGATTTTGCAGATTCCTGTCAAGACAGGCTGGTGTTGAAATGGCCTGAGCCACTGCGGGATCCTACCGTTTCTCAAAACTGTGACTTTTATCTTGAGGGGCTCAGAATCTGTTAACAAACGCCAGCGGACTCATGCCCCGCCGATCACGGAGAAACCCTGCGAACTCAGATCGCCCGCAGCACCGCGGCAGCACTCTGGCCCATGGCCGTACGATTCACGGTCACGGCGGTGCGGTTTCTGAGACGGGAAGCCTCACCACGCACAACGTTCAGGCCACAACGCGGGTCCGGGATTTCGTAGTTGAGCGTGGCGGGAACATATCCGTTCTTCAGAGATAACAACGTCCCGGCAAGTTCAACGGCACCGGCACCTGCATCAAAATGACCCACATAACTCTTCAAGGCCGTCACAGGGACGTTCATGACGTAGTTGCCAAGCACACGGTGATATGCGCGGGCCTCGACGATGTCGTCCGGCTGAGTACTCTTGCCCTGAGCGTTGATGTGCCCCAGTTCATCCGGCCGTACACCTGACTGTCGCAACGCAGATTCCATTGCTCGCACAAGTCCCAGCCCGGCCGCTTCATTGGCCACACCCCGTCCGTCGCAGCCCGCGCCTGTGCCAAGAATTTCTGCATAGATCTGGGCACCGCGTGCCACTGCGTGTTCATAGCTCTCCACCATGAACGATGCGGCACCTTCACCAACCACTGCGCCTTCGCGTTCGAAATCGAACGGTCGGCAGGCACGGGTCGGATCATCAGACCGACGCGACATGCCTTCAAAGCTGTGGAATTTGGCAATGTCGACCGGATGAATGTTTGAGCTGCAGGCACCCACAATCATGCAGTCAGCTCGATCGGCTTCGATCACACGGACAGCTTCGGACAATGCGAGCAATGCCGATGCATCTCGGCAGGTAATTGTGTTATTGGGACCACACGCATTGTGGTCGATGGAAACGTGGCTGGCAGGCATGTTCGGCAACTGACGCAGCAACCACAGGGGAGCAATCTCCCCCAGTGCTTTCTGCCCCCATTTGCTGACGTCAATTCCACCTTCAGTACGGCAAACTTCTGCGGCGGCAGCGAGTTCACCAGGGTGACATGTCATTCGCCCGGAACCATAAACCACGCCAAATCGGTAGGGGTCAACCATTCCCGGAGCAAGCCCCGAATCCTTCACCGCCAGATTCGACGATGAAACGCCAAGCTGAATTGCACGCGACATCACCTTCACGAATTTTTTGTCGCGAAGATAGTCGGCAGGATCAAAATTGCGAACTTCGGCACCAAACGCCGAAGGCAACCCGTGCGACGGCATCGATTGCAGGAAGTCGATCCCTGATCGACTGTGGACAAGACTGTCCCAGAAGTTTTCGTTGCCAATGCCAATCGGTGAAACCACACCAACGCCCGTCACAACGACCCGGATTCTGTTGCGCCCAGCCATGGAAACGCCTCACATCAGACACCCGCATCGCGTACTCACCGCTTTGCAGATGTGACCCATCTTGGATTCATTGGAATATCCATTCCAATGAAAGATCGGCCCTGTTTCCCCACGAACTCAAGGCTGATCGTATCCGACATCCCGCCTTACCCTCGTTCATCACTTTGCCCCCGCAAAGAAATGATTCGGCGCTCCAGCTTTCAATGATAGTCGGCAAATCCTGTGTCCAGATACAAAGCATCCCCGCTCCAGCACCCACCCACAGAACCTTCAATTTCATGATTACACGCCTATCCGACCAAACTGTCAAGTCGTCTATTCGCCGCTGAC
Source organism: Planctomycetota bacterium (assembly GCA_031416875.1). Classification (GTDB taxonomy): domain Bacteria; phylum Planctomycetota; class Planctomycetia; order Planctomycetales; family Planctomycetaceae; genus SXXK01. The sequence goes on from JANOUN010000274.1 coordinate 3,501, forward strand.
GCCACTTCGCGATTTTAGAACTTGGAATATACGTTCACTTGTCTTCGGAAATCTGTCGTTTTACTTAAAGAACTCCCAGCAATTTGAGGAATTCTCTGCAGAAGCCTGGGTGAGCTGGCCAAGCTGGGGCAGTCACCAGATTCTTATCAACGAGAGCCTGATCGATTGGAATTTCGGAATACGCTCCCCCCGCAAGCGTGATCTCAGGACCACACGCTGGGTAGGCTGTGCATGTTCTGCCTTTCACGATCCCCGCCGCTGTGAGAATCTGCAGTCCGTGACAGATGGCGGCGATCGGCTTATTTGATTTGTCGAACACACGCACAATTTCGAGGACACGCTTGTTCAATCGCAGGTATTCGGGTGCTCGTCCCCCAGGAATCAATAGCCCATCGTAATCGGCCTCATTGACCGTGGCAAAGTCCGCGTTGAGCGTAAAGTTGTGACCCGGCTTTTCGCTGTAAGTCTGATCGCCTTCAAAGTCGTGAATTGCCGTGCGGATTCTGTCACCCGCTTTTTTGTCCGGACATACGGCATCCACCTGAACGCCCAATGTCAACAGCGTCTGGAACGGTACCATGATCTCGTAGTCCTCCACGAAGTCACCGGCTAACAGCAGTACACGTTTGTGAGTCATCTGAATTTCCCGAGGGTTGAGCGTTGATCGAATGTGCGGATCGCTGAGAATACTGAGAGTATCGTATGTCTCACCTCGACGCGAACGTACGATGGACATTCATGTCCGTCGCATGGCCCAGAATCACAGTCGAAGTGAAGATCTTTGAATCTCGGTAATGACTTCGGAATCGGGACGGTTTCTGGTGAATCTCTCGGACAAGAATGTCCAAGGTACGTGAATCGCAGGCCTGCCCCGAAAACTTCCCCGCACCGTGTCAGTTTTCAACTTCTCTCGTGTTTAATACAGCAGGAGAACATTTTCAAATGCCCAACATGCCGGACACACGTGACAGCCTGATTGTGCAGGTGCAGGATCCGGCCAATCGTGAGGCATGGGAATTGTTCACGGCCATCTATCGACCGGTCGTGTACAGACTCGCTCGTGTACGAGGCATGCAGGACGCTGATGCCGACGATCTGGCGCAACAGGTGCTGCTCTCTGTCGCTCGCGCAATTCCCGACTGGCAACGCAAGAGTCCGCAGACACGATTCCGCCACTGGCTGCGGCGCATCGCCAAGAACTCAATCCTGAATGCACTCACGCGCGGTCCAAAGGATTCGCCAGTCGGCGGTTCAGGGTTTATGGATTTTTTGCACGGAGTGCCTCAGTTTGACGACATTGATGCGCAGATCGAACTGGAATACAGACGGCAATTGTACCGGCAGGCGGCTGACGTCATTCGCGCTGCAGTGCAGGAGCAGACATGGCGCATCTTTGTACTGACGGTCGTCGAAGGACATTCAACAGTATCGGTTGCAGACAGAATGAAGACGACGATCGGCAACGTGCATGCAATTCGCAGCCGCGTCATGCGACGACTGCAGGCAGTCGTCAAAGAGCTTCAGGAGGCGGAAGAATGAAACCGCATACATCGATCTGCCAGCCAGATCAATTGGAAGCTCTGCTGGACGGCCAGCTCTCAGCCAGCGCAGAACAGCAGATACTCGATCATCTGAATGACTGCGAACGCTGCCGACGCCGACTGGATGAATCCGCCGCTGCCCCGGAATCATGGACCGACGCGCAGTCTTTTCTTAAAGACGATGAACTCGATCGAGTCACCCTGAGCAGCATTGGCAGTCCTCACTCGGTTGCCGACGAAGACTCTGCCTCGTTGCCGCAGATCAGGCATGTGATCGAGATCCTGAATCCCACCGATGACCCGGCGATGCTTGGTCGTCTCGGCGGCTATGAAGTCTCGGGCGTCGTTGGAGCCGGTGGCATGGGAGTCGTCCTGAAAGCCTTCGATGGTCCGCTGGATCGCACCGTCGCCATCAAAGTGCTCGCACCACATCTGGCCACCAGCGGTGCGGCTCGACAGCGATTTTCTCGTGAAGCCCGCGCTGCTGCCGCCGTGCTGCATCCGAATGTGATCGCTATTTACGGAGTCTCCACTGACGCCGCGTTGCCGTTCCTCGTGATGCCATACGTCGGTGGATCGTCGCTGCAGAAGCGGCTGGATTCCGAGGGTCCACTTCCCGTCGCCGACATTCTGCGCATCAGCATCCAGATTGCTTCCGGTCTTTCGGCAGCGCATGATCAGGGATTGGTGCATCGTGATATCAAGCCCGCCAATATTCTGCTGGGCGACGGCGTTGATCGCCTTGTGATCACGGACTTCGGTCTGGCCCGAGCTGTCGATGATGCGTCCGTGACGCGCACCGGAGTCATCGCCGGCACGCCGCAGTACATGTCACCCGAACAG
>JANOUN010000275.1:0-2394 GCA_031416875.1 Planctomycetota bacterium
GAAACCATTCGAGATCAGGCTTGCGTAACACCGGCAGATCGGGATCGGCGAAGTCTTACACGATGAAAATCGGCACCGGAGCATGTCGGAATGCCGAATCCTTTTTCAGTGAGTGTCTTACATCGACGAATATCCACACAATGCCCAAAAGCACTGGCAGAGCCAGTGGCACACCGCTTCGATTTTCATCGACAGTGCCACCCAGCCGGTATCGGTACGCGCTTTTGGTAAATTCATCATTCCCGTATAGCAGCTTTTGTTCTTCGAAATCGTCAGCTTTTGTTTTGGATTCAGGCTGAAGCATAGGGGCCATCCAAAGTAACTGGACAGAAAAGCAAAAAGGGGTCAGGTCTTTTTTATTTGGCTTAATTGTTTGTTAAGGTTTCGGCATGGCACGCACGAAACGCTTTTGTCCAGCTGGTGAAGTCGTTCTCGTTCTGAATCGAGCGATGGCTCGGCTGACGATATTTGAAAGGCCGGAAGACTACGCCGCGTTCATGCATGTTCTGGACTAAACGTGGGACATCGTGCCGCTGCCGATTTATGCGATGGTGGCAATGCTCAATCACTGGCATTTCGTGGTTCGGCGCTGAACCAGTGATCAGGTCTGCACGCCGGTTGAAAACCAGAGCGCCGCGCGAGTGAGAAGAGGTTGCCTGTTCATTTTGTCGCTGGAGTGTGCAGGTCACGGACGCCGTTCTTCAGGCTGTAGAGCTGCTGCACTTCTTCGTGGCTCAGCACGCGGTTGAATACGGCAAGATCATCCATGTGTCCGACGTAGGACGCGCCCAGCACAAGCAGTACTTGCGCCGGATCCCAGCCGAAGGTCAGATCCCAATTCTCAATCGCACCCTGCAGCTCTCCGTTCAGATACAAACGACCAGTCTGTGTGGCGTTTTTGTTGTTGACGTTCTCCAGGGTGAAAACCACATGCGTCCAGGTCTCGCGGGAGAACGGCGGGCGTTCCAACTGCACCATCGGGCGTTTGTCGAAAGGAATGTCCGCCCAGGCAACGTTGTCAGGGTTCCAGATCTCAAACAACGGGCGAATGGCATATCGGAAATAACGCGGCGTTTCGTCCTTTGAAAACTCCAGGAAGATAAAGCCTTTTTTACCGTCGTCACCGACGATCTGTACCGGATCGCAGTATCCGGGTTCGAGGTCCGTGTCCGGATTCAGACGCAGCCAGACAGAAACCGTGGTGTTCCAATTGGTGTCGTTGTAGCCAAGTACACCGGAGTCCCTGAATGCCGGCTGGAAACCACTCTTCTTTGTGAAATGCAGTGCTCCTCCAAAACGCCCGGCCTCAGGAACCAGTTTTGCATCTTCGTTCGCTTCCGGGCGATGCAGCTCCGCTCCGTTTTTGACATAGCAGGTTCGGTCGCCTTGAGAGAAATCAGCGTCCAGTCCTGTGTCGAATGAAGCATGCAGTGTCAAAGCCGCAGACAGGTCGGATTTCGCCTGATCTGCTGTTGTCAGAATCTGTGTCGCTTCGTCTGCACCGATGTCTCGCACGAAGATGTTCCTCCAGCGGATCACGTCCGGCGATGCCCGGAGTATTGTTGAACAGGCCACCCGAACCCAGATGCGGTTTCCGCGTGGGACTCTTCGGATCAAAAATCTGATTCCAGTCCCAGATCTGCACCTGCGGCGTGCCACGCAGGTAGATGCCGCTGTCAGCTTTGGCGACGGTCTTGTATTCAATCTGGAATTCGATGTCGCCAAATTCTTCGACGGTCGTCGCGTACGGGCCGTGACCGTCGTTGACCAGTTCACCGTTCTCAACGGTCCAGTTCTTCGGAAACTCGGCGCGCTGGGCCTTGAGATTCGTTTCCCTTTCTTCACCCGCGAGCTTCGCGACGTTGTGGGGATTCAATCCATACCAGCCGTCAAGGTCTTTGCCATTGAAGATGGCGCGAAAACCTTCGGGCGGTTTGGCATCCTCTGCGCGAATAACGGTTGCCAGATACTTCGCTGTTTCGTCTGCGATCACATTGTAGCCGGCGAGGTTGGGATGTCGGTCGCTATACCAGTCAGGCAGGTTGCCGAGGACGGCATCGAGTTCGTTGTCCATGACGACAACACTTGGTCCCTGGACAAACGGATTCACCAGTTCGTGATATTTCTCGGGCACTTTCTCCAGGGGATACCGGCGGTAGTTGAGCATGTTCGGGCCGTTTATCAGTTCCGCAGCATAGCGCGGATAGATGTCGAAGACCGCCAGGTTTTCCTGTTCGGCAACCTGTCGCACCAGGTCGTTGATTTCTTTGCTGTTCTCGTCGTTCGCATACGGAATGACGGTCATGGGAATCAGCAACGCCTGAGGATGATCTTTCCGCAGCCGGTCGATGAGTTCGTGAAAGTGTTTCGGAAATTCTTCCGGGAAGTTCTCAA
>JANOUN010000276.1:0-6100 GCA_031416875.1 Planctomycetota bacterium
AACACAACTGCGACTGGATAGTCTGCCCATTAGTGTGCGACTCTGCCGCAAGCCACCGAAAGCGACGTCTTCGGCCCGAATACTCTGCAGGCGTTCATCGCTCGCACCGAACGAGTGATGGACACCGCAAAGCCGCTTGACCTGACGTTTGAACACATCAATTCAGCGATGAATTTCAGCCGCCTGAGCCGAAGGTGCGCGCTTCAACTGCCAAATCGCGATTAAGACGCTGATTCTCCGGCTCGCTCGACGATCGTCGAGACCATGCGGTCAACCTACGCCGTTTCTTCAGCCTCCCGGTGGGCAGCTCAATGCCAGCGTTTTCAAATTCAAACCACATTTCAGGACACGCACGAGCTACCTCCGCAGAGACCCAGAGTCGTCAGGGGCGAGTATTAGTCTAACGGTTGTGGAAGTTTCTGTCGCGTTACGGAGACACCGTTGCATTGCGGCAACATCTGTTGTCCGGTGGCAACAAGCGGCGTTTTCACCAGAACAACAAAGCCCGTTGTTTGCTGGACTTTACACACTTTGCGCTCATGGCACCATTTTTGATAAGTCAATGGAGACTGGATTGAATCGAGCATTTCGAAATGGCTGTCGGTGGACTCAATCGCGTGACTGCGAACGGCGCGCGAATCAAATTGGCTTTGCACAATTTGAATGATAGACGGAGGTGGAACGGTGAAGGTTCTTGACATCGCTTTAATCTGCAGTGGATCTCCTGGATTCCTTCGCAGTCTTGGCAGTTTACTCGCCGGTCGCTGTCGACTGATGGAGTGCTATTCGATTCCCGAAGCCACTCAGATGATTCATCTGCATGCACCGGACTTTTCAGTTTTTGATGTTCGGTCATGTTCTCCTCAGCAGCTCGCGCGCACTTTCGCGGCGATCAGCAACATCAGATCCGGTCAGGCAGTCTTGATTTGTGTTCCCGATCAGCTCCACGCAGACCGAATTCCTCAGGAAGCACTTCCGTTTTGTCGCATTATCGAATTGTCCAGTCACGATGAAAACTATTACGAACTGGTGGAAGAGATTCTTTCGCCGCCAGGAAACAAAGCGGGATCGATCGTTCAACGGAACGAATTGGATTCATCCGGCGCATTTGACGCTGCGGCCAAAGTATCTCCGGCAGCGGCGGATGCGATGAATCGCGTTGGCCAGCTGAAGGATACCAAATCCGTCGGTGCAGTCGTTTCCCCAGGCCGCGAACTGAATGCCTCTTCAGTGGAGGCAGGCAGCATGGCCGAAAGGTTTCGCACGCGAACGCCTGAACTTCGCACAGTGCTGCGCCGCCTCGAAGTTGCCGCACGGCACAATGTGACAATCCTGCTCATCGGCGAAACTGGTTCCGGCAAGACGCATCTCGCCAGTCTGATCCACGAAATGTCTCTCCGCTCCAGTGATCCGTTTCTGCATGTCGCCTGCGGAGCATTGCCGGGTGAACTGATTGAAAGCGAATTATTTGGTCACGTGAAAGGTTCCTTCACAAGTGCACACGCGGACAAGGAGGGAAAGTTTCTGGCCGCTGGCAATGGCACGATCCTCCTGGACGAAATTGACGTGCTGACACCCGATCAACAGGTCAAGCTGCTGCGTGTCATTGAAAAGGGGGAATTTGAACCAGTCGGATCGAACCGCACGATTCTTGTAAAAGCTCGCATTATCGCCGCGAGCAACATGCAACTGCAGCCTCTCGTGGAACAGGGGAAATTTCGCCCCGACCTGTACTATCGACTGAATACATTGAGTTTCACGCTTCCACCACTGCGAAAGCGAATGCCCGACATCGAGCCACTCGCCCGGTACTTTGTGCATCGGCATGCGTCGCAGCTTGGGATTGAAGTGGTCGAGATCACTCCCGAATTTCTGGAATGCCTGTTGCAGTATCCATGGCCGGGCAATGTCCGCGAAATGGAAAATGCGATCCGCAGCGCGGTGATCTACAGTCGTGACGGGAAAATGACGGTTGACACATTACCAACACACATCATTGATTGCATCTCAGGTCCGGCAAACGATCCTTCTGTCGCCGCGTTCTTCGCTGTCCGCAAGGGTGAATCGCTGGAAAATCGCATCGAAGTGACGGAAAAAGACATCATTGAACAGGCTCTGCTGAACAACAACTTCAGTCGCACAAATACCGCCAAACATCTGAAAATCAGCCGCGTGACGCTCTACAACAAAATGCGAAAGTACGGAATCCTGCCGGAACGGTAGATGAGAACGTGTCCTCACCTGGACTACGAATTCAGAATAGTCTGCCAGGGCCCTTGACGCTTCGCAGTCTTCCTGAACAATACGTCTCACAGAGTTATTGTGACTGGAGTGTTCTGCAACAGATTCCGGATGGTTCTGTATCGATGCAGAAAAGCCGCTTGCCTTGCAATGGTTTGGAGGGCAAGTTGATGGATATGCTCGATCGTCTGGTGCTTCTGAGGTCGCTCGGCAAGTCGATCGTGAAACAGGCGAAGATTTTTTGTCCTGAAGAGAAGGATCATTCAATGAAGAGTATTGCAAAACTGTGGTCTGTTTCGGTCTTTTTGCTGGCTGGAGTTGCGCAGGCACAGGAGTTGTTTCCGATTCCTGATATGCAAATCCCTGCAGTTCCGTATGAAAATTCAGGCGTTGAGACGGGCGAACCAATGATGGTTGAACCGCCCATGTTCATGGATCCTGTGGTTTACAGAGGAACTCTCTTTCCTCGCGTGAAGTACACCGACGTGCATGAAATGTCTCCATGTGCAGCGCCGAAGATCATCACGGTCAAGAATCCTTGTGCCGACGATGGCTGTTGTGAACCTGCGACAGTGTGTATTGAGATCTGTGTGCCGACCTGTGGTTGCGAAGAAGTGACTTGCCGTCGTTTCGGAAACCGAATTCGTTACGACTATGGTAAGTATGCTGTCGATGTCCGTATTAAGCGCGGATATATCCAGGTCGATTATCAGGACTAATCCTGATCCGGATTTATTCCGGAGTTCGATGAGACTTTCGAAGTCTGAGCAAAGGTGACCGTTACCTGCGGCCACCTTTCTTTATGCGCCCCGCAGAGTTTCCCTGAGCGTTCTTCGCCATTGAATGCCGCCGGACACTTGCAACGATCGCGTTTGGGTTTGAGAATGCGGTATGGGTATCGATGACGGTCATGAATCTCAATTCATGGCTCGGTCGCGATCCGGTGTCTCAATCTCTCTTGCCTCCCACGGGAGTTATTCGATGCGGTTTCCGTATCTGTTGTGCGTTGTTGCTGTGTCAATTGCTTCCTGCTTCAATCCGTGGAAACTGGCTGTCGCTGGAGACAGTGCCGACAAACCGAACGAGATTGCTCAATTCTACGGTTTCGCCGGAATCGAACTTTTCAAAGTGGAACCTCGCGCATTCAATCTGCAGGCGGGGGACTTTACCGGCGATGGACTCACCGACATCATGGTGATCGACAATCGCGGCAGTTGTCTGCGCTTGTTGGCTCAGCTCAGCAAGCTGGACCAGGCGGCTGCAAAATCCGGCGGCAAAGCGAATGACCTCACATCTGACTGGCGATTTGATATTCGAGCAATCTCAGTCGATAAATCACTGGCAGGCATGACGACCGGAGATTTCAACGGGGATGGGCGACTGGATGTGGCGTGTATTGGATCGCCTGACCAGTTGATGGTTCGCTATCAGCCTGCCCCTGGCGAACTGGAATGGACAGAAAAATGGACTACTCGGCTTCCCGGAATTGAGCCGGTGGCCTGGATGATTGCTGCGGGTGATCTGAATTCCGATCGTCGCGACGATCTCGTGGTGCTGGGCAAAGACGTCACGTACGTTGTATTTCAGAACGACAAAGGCGAGATGCAGACGCCACAAGCGCTCATCAATACCTCTTCGCAGCTGTCGATGGTGCAAATCGCTGACCTCAACGGTGACGGTCGTAATGACATCGGCTATCTGGCCAACGAAGGTTCAACTCGTGGCCTGTGTGCTCGACTGCAAACGAACGACAGTCGCCTCGGGCCGGAAATGCGATTCAGTCTGCAGCAGCCTCGATCGGTCACGCTGGCCAACGTCGATCAAAAGCCAGGTCACGAAGTTGTGACGGTAGACTCCCGGACCGGCCGCGTACAGGTTTCCTCACTTCAATCCGCAACACTGAAAGACGGCACCGTGCCGACTCGATTGCTGCAGTACGGGATCGGCCCGTCCGGTGCCAATCGGGATCGCGGCGTCGCAATCGGTGATGTCGATGGCGATAAGCTGATCGATGTCGTCGTCACTGATTCTGAACAGGCGCAATTGCTGCTGTACCGCCAGAACGGAATCGACGGACTGGGCATGGCGGAAACTTTTCCCGGCTTGCTGGGAGTGACCGACGTTGCTGCGGCCGATCTGAACGCCGACGGTGTGCTTGATCTGCTGCTGCTGAGCGCCAAAGAAGGTGTATTGGCGACGAGTCATTTTGAGAATGGACGTATTACATTTCCAGAGACCATTCTTAAGAAGCCCGAAGGCAGTGAACTGGCCGCTGTGGATGTGCTCAAGTCGGGTGAAACGATGCAGATTGTGGTGGCCCTCACCAGTGGCACCGGCTCAAGCATGAAGTTATCGTTTCAGCGATTGAATCGAAGCGAAACCGGCGAATGGCAGCAGGTGCACGACGAGCAGAAACTCGAACTGACGGGCGCGGTTGGCAGCCGTGGCGTCAGATTCGTTCGGATGGATGTCAACAGCGACGGGAGAACAGATATTTTGTCCGTGCCCACCGGGACATCCAAAGCTGGGGTACAAGTGTTACTGCAGAAGGAAGACGGTTCACTGGAAATCGCTCAGGAGAAGTCGCAGCTTGATCTGGGTGTGTCTTCTGCTGGCAGAACATTTGTCAGCAACGATCGACTCCTGGTCGCCCGCGATTCCTTTGCTCGTTCGCTGTCATTCAGTGTTGACGGATGGAAAGTCCAGGACCAGTTCAATGCCGGTGAATCGACCGCCAGTCTGGAGGGCGTCGCAGTGCTTGATCTTGACCAGCAATCCGGCGATGAAATCGCGCTGGTGGATACGGGCGTGCATAAACTCCGAATCCTGCGACAACAGGAAGGCGTCTACCGACCCTGGAAGGAAATCGATCTGGGGGCGATGCAGTTCAGTTCAACGCTCGTTGCTGATCTCAACGGAGACGGCCGAAGTGATTTGTTACTCGTCGGTGCGCAACACTTCTCGGTACTCTATTCAGGCCGGTCTGATTCGGAACTGGAGGAACTTGCGACATTCGAATCGGAACGCGACACATCCTATCCTGCCGACGTCATCGTGGGTGATATCAATGGCGATGGACAGGTCGATCTTTCAGTGATTGACACCAGTATCGATGGCCTCGAAATTTTAAAATTTGATCCTGAGACCGGGCTTAAGGAAGCGACGCATTTTCGCGTGTTCGAAGAAAAACGATTAGTATCGACCGATGAAGACCGTGGCACGGAACCACGCGAAGGCATTGTGGCGGACGTGACTTCCGATGGCCGGATGGATCTGATTCTGCTGTGCCATGATCGGTTGATCGTGTATCCACAGGATTCCGGTGAACCTGCGCCGTAGTTCTCTTTTTTCTGACGCGCCGCGCTCGCGGGCTGATGATTGAAGCGTGGGATCATCCAGACGGGACAAACCTGCGCCAACTGGCCGCCCCCGCTGGAAGGGTTCACTCAGATTTCTTCGGTGGAATGGTCAGCCGACGGCACGAAGTTCATCGGCGACATGTCCGAGGGCAGCGTCGAAACATCGCGAATCTTTGTGATGAACAGCGATGGTTCCGGTCATCAGGATCTCGGTCCCGGTTGTTTGCTGAGTCTATCTCCGGACAATTCGGAGATCGTCTTCACTCAATCCAACGTGGGCATCAGCGATCGAACCAATACGTTTGTGGCTGTGGCGGACGTCAGCACTGACAGTCAATTCCGTCTCATGCGCTCCGGCCCGGAGTTTGTCAGTGAGTTTATTACCTGGCATCCTGACAATGAACGAGTCGTGTTTTCCGTCGGTGAACAGGCCAGCCCGCTGTCCAGCCTGCTGATTGTCAATCGCAATGCGCCATCCAACAAAGAAACCATTCCGGGCC
>JANOUN010000277.1:0-3214 GCA_031416875.1 Planctomycetota bacterium
AGGATCGGTAGTGTGTGGGCGGCGCAAGCGGCCTGTTGATTTAGTGGTTTTTGGGGCTCATGGTCATACCAACCCGAAGCGCCAGCGAGGAATTCTGCCATTTCAGCCTCGCTGGCGCTTCGGGTTGGTATTAAATCAACAGACCGCTAGCGCCTTGCCGCTCACAAAAACAGCGGTAATCCAGACAGACTCCTGGGACAGTCGAATTAAAACAACAGCGCATCGTCGTCGTCGTCCGTCGCGACCTTGCGTGATGCCCGGCCTGGCGTCGGGGACTTTTGCAGCGTCGCTGTCGAATCAAATTCGGCGGTCTGCACTTCGCCATCACCTGACATCTGCGTGACGATCTCAATCCGCTGAGCCGCGACATCCAGTTTGCTGTGACAGACACGAAGCAGCTTCATGCCCCGTTCAAACTGCGCCAATGATTCGTCCAGCGTCTCTTTGCCTGATTCCAGCCGCGACACGATCGAGGCGAGTTCAGCCATTGCGTCCTCAAGTCCCTGAGCCTGCGCTTCGTCGATTTCAGTGTCGCCTGGTTGTGATTTTTTCGTTGCCATAATGCTCTATGTTCCCTGGATTTCAGTGATCCGCGATCGGACTTTAAAGAATGAATCCAACAACTTGCCGGGGGGCTGAGCCTGATGAATGACGAGCCCGATGCGATCCGACGTAAACTTCATCTGACCGGAGATTCCGCGAATCGTCACTGCACACCATGTTGTCTGGCGATCATATTCCAGACTGATTCGCTCGTCCGCTTCGTCTTCGATGTGATCGATCAGTGCCGCAATATCGATCGCGGCGGGAGGTGACAGTTCAACGGTGTCGAACGTCGTACCGAAGACTGCGGCTAATTCCGGGGAGTCCAGCTTGTCGATCTGCCGAAACTCCGACAACTGCCGCCGCCAGATCACTGCGGTCGCATCGTTCGCGTCGTGAATCACCGACACGTGGTAGTCAAACCACGGGGTTGAAATCTGCCCCACGCCGCAAGTCGGATCTGTGACAGAAATATCCACGCGCTTGAATTTTAACTGCCGCCGAAATTCCTCAAAACGCTCGTCCAGATCCTGTCGCAGATCCTCTTCCGCAATGCGGCCCACAAACGACTGTGTATGTTCCGAGACTTCCGCCGGAATCTGATGCCCTTTGCGAAAGCCTTTCAAATCACGAATTCGTCCGGGCGGCTGCCGCACGAGCATGAGCGAACCGATCATTCCGGCATCGACGTGATTCTTCATGCGACACCAAAATAATCCCGAATAAACTGCCGCCGATCATCGCTCTGGACATACTGCACCAAAGCGTACAACTTTTTCTGATCTCGCAGCAACTTGGCCGCGCGCGCGTCCTGATCGAGCAATGGTTCCGGGAGCGGGCCGAGTATTTCAAGATTCGACAGATCAATTTCGTCCTCAATGACACCGTACCGCTGGAGCAATCCCAGGACAGTTTCAACGCGCCGATCATGCCGCTGCCGATCGCAGAGGCGTTCTCGCAGCCAGTCCAGTCCAAACGCCCGAATCTGTTCGGTACTGTGCGTCAGATGATGATACGTCCGCTCGCAGAATTCGGAATCGGGATTTGTCCAGCGGATGAATTCCATCCGCGTATTCAGATCACGCTGGTCGTAAAGCAGGACGCATTCGGCTGGCAACCCGTCACGCCCAGCGCGGCCAATTTCCTGATAATACGATTCCATTGAACCGGGAATGTCCGCATGGACGACAAAACGGATGTCGTCTTTGTCAACACCCATGCCGAAGGCATTCGTCGCCAGCACCAGTCGCGAACGGCCCTGCATGAAATCATCCTGGATGGCGCGCCGATCGTGTCGCTCCAGATCTCCGTGATAACAGACATGCTCGATGCCTTCGGCCTGCAATCGTTCACTGAATTCGATCAATGTCCGAATCAACGTGAAGTACACGATGCCGCTTCCGGTCGTGCCGGGTGTCAGCCAGCGATCAAAGACCGCCATCATCGCTTCCTGCTTTTCGTCGGCGTCCCAGATGTCTGCGACGCGCAGGTCGAGATTCGGGCGATCAATTCCCTCGTGGAACATGCGCATGTCGTCGCTGTTCAGACCCAGTTGAGCCACAATGTCCCGCTGCACTTCCGGTGTGGCAGTCGCTGTAAGTGCCATCGTGACAGGTTTGCCGATCATCTCCCTGAACTCCGCGACGCGCGTGTAGTCCGGTCGAAAGTCGTGCCCCCATTCACTGATGCAGTGTGCTTCATCGATCGCCAGCAGTTTGATATCCCGCTGAGCGATCACATCCAGAAACTCGGTTTTCCGAAATCGTTCGGGTGTCACATACAGCAGGCAGTAGTCGCCGCGAGCCACGGCTTTATAGCGAGTCTCGCGTTCGCGTTTGTTGAGCGACGAATTGATAAACGTCGCTGCGACGCCCGCCGCCTGCAGGGAATCCACCTGATCCTTCATCAGTGCAATCAGCGGTGAAAGTACGAGCGTCAATGGTCGCCGCGCTTTGACAGTTTCTTTCGACTTGACTGCGTCTTTTGCCAGCAGCAGAGCCGGAATCTGATAACAGACGGACTTTCCGCTGCCCGTGGGCATAATCACGAGCGCATGCTGACCATCCATGATGTGGGAAATGATTTCCGCCTGCGGATAGCGAAACTGATCATATCCAAAATGTTGCTTCAGATAGTGTTGAGCGGTCGTCATGGGTCTGGTGATATACTCAACGCGGCAACGGATGAGATGCTTGTTCGTTTAACGGCAAGCCGCAGGCGTCAGCAGATAGTTGAGGGCGCTGACGCCTGTGGCTTGCCGTTAAACGAAGGAAAGCTGGTTGAATTATGGCTTCGCCGTCGGCGGATCAACCGGAGAACTCACAACCACAGTCAGCGACTTATCCGGGGCCAGCGAGAAAATGGTGCGGATATGCGGATCGGCGATGAGCAGGTTCTCGCCGCTGCGACACAGACCGACGGGACGGTCAAGCGGTTCGCCCGCGACGAATTTCTCCGGCTTGCCGTCGGCGGCAATTTTCCAGACGGCATGTTCGTAGTTGTCGGTGACAAAGAACGTCCCATCGTCCATGCGGACAATGTTGTGTGGCAGATTGAAAGGATGATCCTTGATCCACGGTTCGATCGTTCCGTCCGGCGTGACTTTCTGAATCTGTCCCTGCTTGCTGGATGTGGAAAGTACCCACAGGTTGCCGTCCGGATCGATGGTGAG
>JANOUN010000278.1:0-1719 GCA_031416875.1 Planctomycetota bacterium
GAAGAATCGATCCGCCAGTCGGCCCCAGTAATCACGAAGCAGTTGCAGCCCTTGTTCTTTCGCAGCAGCTCGCGAATCTCACCCGCGAGCGACGTCGCGACAAACTGATGCAATGGTGAAGAAGCGGGCGACATGCAGACCGCGACGCCGTTCCACAATTCCCAGTCCCCTTCCCACTGTTCATAGTCGTCAACCGTGTAGCACGGCGAATAGCGAACAGCATTGGTGGACATGTCGGGCACCGAACGTCTGGAGTTCAAAAAGTGAAGAACGAGATTCATACAGTCTACCTGGGATTTTACCCGACTGGTAGATGTTTCGTCGCCTGGAATCCTGTCAACCGCCAACTTCGCGCTGGGCGGAGCCGCGAGATTGAGGTACTCTGACGATCCCAACGAATTCCCTCCGTCGCTCCCGTGGCTTCCCACATGACTTCCGCCGCCATGTTCAGATATTTTACTTCGTCCGGCCTGAAGATGCTTGCGATCACGTTTGCGCTGGCCACGATGAGTTGTCAGCTCAGGGCTGGCGATGCGCCACATGCGATTGATGTCGCAGTCAAAGATGATCAGTCGTTGATCGGTGATTCGTCACTCTGGTCCCATCAGCTGACTGTTCTGAAAGGCGAAGCAGATCGACTTGTCGTTCGCTCCCCGAAAGTTGTTGTTCCTGACAAATCGGCAACTGGCTGTCGCGTCCATGATAAGATGGGCGAAACACTGTTCAATCCGCCCTCACTGCGGGGCGTCAGTCAGCGGGCTCCGTACTTTCATGACGGACGGGCCGCAACGCTGACGGACGTGCTCAGGTCGTCACACCATGATCCGGAGCATCCGCTCACGGAAGAGCAAATCGAATGGCTTCTGTTGTTACTTGAAACAATTTGATCCGAACGACGACCGCTGGCGTTGTCCTGCTCAACAAACCTGGTCGGTGGAGGATTCCCATGAAACTTCAACTCAAAAAGAACCTGCTCAGCGTACTGGCTTTCGTCGGGTTTATCTGGGCGGTGTATCTGATCAATTTTCCCATGTCGGCTGCGGTTGTCGATCTGAACACCTTTGGCCTGGAACCTCGCACCTTGCGCGGCCTCGTCGGGATCTTTACAATGCCGTTCCTGCACGACGGGATTCACCATCTGCTGGGAAATACCGTGCCCCTGGTTGTGCTGCTGCTGATGCTGGCATTTACTCGCCCGAATCCAAAGCGTGTGATCATCTGTCTGACCGTCATATCCGGGATTATGCTGTGGGTGCTTGGACGTCACAAGATTCACGTCGGCGCCAGCGCCTTGATTTATGCCCTCACGGCGTATCTGATGACAGCTGGATTCTATGAACGGAAAATCGTTCCAGCGATCGCTGCGGTGCTCGTCGGCGTACTCTACGGCGGGACATTGTTCTGGGGGTTATTGCCGACGGCTGGCGAACATGTGTCCTGGGAAGGCCATTTGCTCGGAGCGATCGCAGGCGGCCTGTTTGCGGCACAGACTTCCAGGCGATTGGGAGGCAGACAGCAGCAGGTTGCCACCAGTACCAATACGCCAATGATGCCGGATGTCTCTGCAGACTCAACAGACGTCGGGTAGGACGAACAGATCATTGGCCGGAGCGGCTTTGTCTGTAGGCCGGACCAAGCGCAGCGCAGTTCCGGCAATTGCCACACACCTGCCGGAATTGCGCGGCGCTTGGTCCGGCCTACATCAAAGATCGAGCGTTG
>JANOUN010000279.1:0-1860 GCA_031416875.1 Planctomycetota bacterium
CGGCAGAAGTCCTTTCCGGCAGAAAGGACCTACCAAACACAGTCCTTTCCGGCAGAAAGGACCTACCAAACACAGTCCTTTCCGGCAGAAAGGACCTACTCGCCCCTGAATCACATTGGTCGTTTTTATATCGAAACATCAGATTGCGCTACTTTCAACTTGTTTCTTCAATTTATGCCGATCGAACAACTGAGACAATTCTTCTGTTGAACCATGTCCACGGACAACTGCAACTGTTGCCGCCCGAAGTGGCCAGCGCCATTGCCGCGCTGACCAGTGCTCCCAATGCCACGCCATCAACAACGCTTTGCCATGCATTGGACAAAAGCGGCGACAGGCCAACAGCAATTAACAGCATCGTGATCGCCAAAGTCAGCTTCCACAGCAGGGATGCCGACCGCATCCGCCATGCCAGCAGGATCACAACCAACGCCGCCACCAGTCGAATCGCGGCAATCTGCCCTCGCCGCTGCACAACCAGGCTCAACATCGACGGCCGATGCACGGAGTCGGCGACGGAAACAAACTCTCGAGCCTGATAGTCAGCCGGCACGTCGAGATTCACATTGACTGACAGGCGAGCGGTGCCTTTTTGGGGTCTTGCAGTTTGAGCTTGAAGACCCTGGAAAGCATCACCGGCCATGCTTTCTGAGGTCGTCGAAGATTGCACATCCAGCAGCCGGTCGGAGATGTCAGTTGGATTGTTAACTGCGCCGTTTCGAATGGTATGACTTGATAACGGTTGTGGTCCGCTGGCGGGGCGGCCACCTGTGCCTTCAGCTTGCGGCGCGTCGGCTGGAGCCGGTGGTGTCATACCGCCACCAAACCCACCACCACCCATGCCCATGCCTCCATTCATGCCGAAAGTGACGGCCCCGTCTTTGATGACGAATGAATCTTCCGCCGACATCGGTTCATTGGCCACCTGCGGCATTGCCCCTGCTAAACCACCCGCTTCACCCCATTCCCCGTCGCCCGCAGGCATCATTGGTGCAGGCGATGCTGTCGCTGCAACGGAATCCTCCATTTCAAGTTGCCGCATTCTTGCTTCATTTCGTGCCATGTTATGGCGAGAGGCCTCGCGCGGTTGTTGAACGGATGGAAGAAGCAGAAAAAGGAGAAACAGAGCCAAGCACAATCCAGCCACACCAATCCACCGCCTTCGGATAATGGAAACTGTCAGTACAAATAACACCAGAAAGAAAATCGCCAGCGGAACTAGTCGCCCTGGCAGATCGGATGTCTTGGGCCATGCAATATGCCCCAGCGATGCCAGCCAGCCGGGTTGATCAACACCATTTGTCGGTCGGAACTGACCGTCGCTGTCGATAAGCAACGACGACTGCGGGTAGTGGACTCGCCACGTTTGCTGCAGCACGTCGATCGGGATCGCCTGCAATTTTCCGGCGTCGATTGAAAACTGAATCGGCCCATGATCGGTCTCACCAAACGCCCCCGCCTTGCGGGAATCGGATTCGAACAGCACCGTCAGCACATGTTCCTGGCTCTCGGAGTTTGTCGGAACGGCAACCAGATAATCGCCGCCATCGCGACGCACTTCTACCGGCTCGCCATTCAGCATCGTCGACCATAAGAAGGATCGTTCAGCATCCGGCAGCGTGAACCGCAGCGTCTGCACGCCGCTGGATCGAATCTTCGCCTGGCACCAGCGCTGGATGCTGCCTGAATCATTCAGAGTACACACATTGGCCAGTTGCTCGCACACGGCTGACGGAACAGTGTTCGTCGCGAAGCGAGTCTCATTCACCTGGAATGCATAACCCGGCTGCACAAAGCGATAGATCAATGCGACTCGGCGACCGGTTGAGATTTCAGGAGCATCCACCAAACCCGCATCGG
>JANOUN010000280.1:0-2382 GCA_031416875.1 Planctomycetota bacterium
ATGGCCGACTCCTGTAAGCCCGCCAGCGAACGCATGATCGGCACGCCGGCCTTGAGCAAGGTATACAGCTGCCGACTGAACAGTTGCACGTCGATCGGCCGGATCTTCACTTCGGTAAATCTTTCCCACCAGTTGCCCTCATCGCCCGCCACCGGTTTCCTGGTCTCGGTGATTTCCAGCGGGGTGATACCGGTGTTGAACAGCTGATCCGCCACTGCGTTACTGTCGGCGCTCTCGAGCACGCCCTTGACCAGCTCACCCTGCGCATTACGGGCCTTGTAGGCAAAGAAGGGCATGCTCTAGTCCTCGAACTGGTTGCTGATGCGCATGGCCTCGGCCACCGTGGTCCTGCCGGCCACGGCCAGTGAGACGGCCTGCATGCGCAAAGTCTGCCCGGCCATCTGCGCGTGCGCTGCCTTCATGAAATAGGCCGGCTCGTGATGGTTGGCGGCATCGGCCAGCGACTCGGTCATTTCCAGCATTTCGAATATGCCGGTGCGACCGCGGTAGCCGGTGCCGTTGCAATGCGGACAGCCCCTGCCGTGCTTGAAACTGTGCGCGCCAACGGTGTCGCCGAGCTCGGCCCGCAACCACTCATGTTCGGTGGGTTTCAGATCGGCAGCGGTGCTACAGCTCACGCAGATGACGCGTAGAAGGCGTTGGGCCAGTACGACCTGGATGGAGCTCGCCACCATGTAGCTGGGCACGCCCATATCCAGAAAGCGGATCGGCGTGCTTGCCGCATCGTTGGTATGCAAGGTCGATAGCACCAAGTGGCCGGTCATCGCGGCGCGGATGCCGATCTGGGCGGTATCGGTGTCGCGCATTTCGCCGACCAGCAGCACGTCCGGATCCTGGCGCAGGGCCGAACGCAACACCCTGGCAAACGTCAGGTCGATCTTTTCGTTGACCTGCACCTGGTTGATGCCCGGCAGGCGATATTCAACCGGGTCTTCCACGGTGATCAGCTTTCTCTCATGCGTGTTCAACTCGGCCAGCGCGCCGTACAGCGTGGTGGTCTTGCCGCTGCCGGTCGGGCCGGTCACCAGCACCAACCCGTTGGGCCGGTGCAGTATGGTGCGAAATCTTGCCAACATGGCAGTCGGCATGCCGATCGAATCAAGCTTGAGGGTGGTGCCGCTGCGGTTCAACAAGCGCATCACCACCGATTCGCCCCACTGTGTCGGCATCGTGGAGATTCGCACGTCGATCTGCTGTTGCTTGACCCTGACCGCAAAACGCCCGTCTTGCGGCAGACGTTTTTCCGAAATGTCCAGGCCCGACATCAGCTTTAGGCGTAAGGCAAGCGCCGAGGCGATCTTTATGTCCGTTTCGGTTTGCAGGTGCAGCACGCCGTCAATGCGGAAGCGAATCTGCAGGCGTTCTTCCTGCGGCTCGATGTGGATATCGGACGCCCGGACCTGGGCCGCGTCGTCGAACACCGACTGCAGGAGCCTGACGATCGGCGCCTCCTCTAGGCCCGCGCGGATCCCGAGCGCACCGAAGTCGACCACACTGTCGCCCAAGTCCTGCTCGAGCGCCCGGGCAAAGCCGGTAATCTCCCCCGTCTTGCGGTAGATGCGGTCGATCGCCTGCAGCAGCTCGCCTTCGTTGACGACGGCCAGATCGATCGTGCGCTTGACCGTGCGCGAGATGGTGTCGTATGCGGACAGGTCAGTCGGGTCGGCCAAGCCCAACAGCAGGGTGCTGCCGCGATCTTCCAGGGCGATGGCGCGGAACCGACGCGCCTGGGTTTCCGGCAACATACGCACGGTATCGGGATTGAAGTTGTAGTAGCGTAGATCGATGTAGGGAATGTCGAGCTGTTTGGCCAACGCGCTGGAAATCTGATCCTCGGTGACGAAACCATTTTCGACGAAGAACCGCCCGAGCTTGCGCCCGCTGCGCTTTTGCTCTGTCAACGCCATTTGCAACTGTTCTTCCGAGACCAACTTTTGCTGGACCAGAAGTTCACCCAGGCGAATCTTTTCCGGTCTAGCCATCAAGCGCTCCTCAAATGAACGGGTAAGTCCCCCCGATTATGCAGTAGGAGCGGCTGACCGGACATACGTTTGTTAGAAGCCAGCTGCGATGCTCTGCAGATTGGCCCGCCGCGGCAGGCTTATGCAGCATAAGCCAATCCAAAACCGAGCGCCATTCGAGCGCTTAGCCAGAAATTATCTTTTACTCCAGAGCACTAGTGTCCGGTTAAAAATCACAAAAAAACAATCACTATATCGTGCCTAGAAAGCCCTGCTACGAAAACATGCCAATACAACCCGGTCACGCTCTCGCGCCTCGGCGTGCGTGGGGGATGTTTATCGCTTCATCTTCGTTGCAGCTCGTTGTTGCCAAGACAGCAGCCCATTTGGCAAACCCGTC
>JANOUN010000281.1:0-4727 GCA_031416875.1 Planctomycetota bacterium
GCAGCACGATGGTCACCTGTGGAATCGGCGGCCCCTGTGCGACCGGCAACGACACGGCAATCGTCAAGCCATGAGCTTCCAGGTGCTTCATGGCTTCTTCGACTTCCGGATTTTGCTGCGATCCGGACATCTGCCCAACCCATTCAAAGACCTTTTCCACGACGCGAACCATGCCGGATTCGTACATGGATTCATACGCCGCCGTCTGCTCCCATGCGGCCTTGTGCTTCTCCATCCCGTCCTGCCCCGCGAAGAGCACCGTCCCGGCTGGAATCAACTCCTCCACCGGTCGCGGTTTGTCGTCCTGCGTCGCCGTGGCGGCAAGCGTCAGTGTCAGACCAATGCCGAAAGCTCCGGCAAGCAGTCCCAGAAAAAGTTGTGACCGTTGCGATGACATAATAAAGGACTCCCTATTTCACAAACGTAGCCTCTGCGGTGTCCACGACACCGTCGGCGTTCTGATCAAGCTTTTGAAACTCTGCAATCGTACCGGGAAACTCCCGCCGTGTCAGTTCGCCATCACCATTGCGATCCAGCTTTTCGAACCACACGGGCATGGCTGAAAACGCAGCGGCGGTTTCGCCGACAGAACGTTTGGCCTCGCCAGGGATCTCGACGCCCTGAAACTCAGGCTGCCCCGGTCCGAATGAGATCTGATAAAGTTGCGGGATCTCCGCATCCGAAACGGCACGATCACCGTCGGCATCCCAAAGTTCGATTCGCTTGACGGCCTGAGCAAGTTCGCGTCGGCTAAGACTGCGATTGCGATCCGAATCGAGAATTTCGAACAGGTTGCGACCACGGCTGTTGATGTCCATCCGCGTGCGGCTGCGAGCGGCCTTCATGCGGCTATCCACAACGACCGTCAACTCGTTTTCAAACAGTTTACCGTCGCCGTCCTCATCGAATTCAGCGAGCGACTCCCTGAATGTGCCGCTGCGAGCGGATTCGTTGGCGTCGAGATAGTTGTTCTTATCAACGTCGGCTGCGGCAAACTGTCCACGCAGATACTGCTTCGCCAGGTCCGGCCCGCTCGTGGCCTGAGCAATTTCGATCTGCACATCGTTAATGACGATGCTCGCCAGCCCATCTGCTGAGCGTCGCACGACGATGTTCTGCCCTTTTGCGGAGCCGACCATTTCCACGACAGGAGCACCTTCTGCCCGGGTGCCAAGTCGCACGACCAGCTCCAGCGTCGATGGCGGACGACGAATCAATTCTCGTAACTCATCGCGATCCAGTCTTCCGTCTTTATCGAAGTCGTACTGATCGAAGTCGTCTGCTTCGAGTCCCAGTTCCTGACTGCCAAGAGCACGGCTCAGGGTGCTGCGACTTTTGGAAGATGCTGACAGCATCTGTGCTCCGTAGCGGCGTTCGAGTTCCCGCAAAACCGTGATCGGTGCAGTGCCGGGAGTCAACGCGGCGAAAGGTCGAGGGAGTTCGGTCGGTGCGGCAGCAGGCGGCGCGACAAACGGATTTCCCGAGGCTCCCAATTCCGTCGTACCAAACGTCCCGTCGTCGTCAAGATCCCTGCGACGCAGCGTCGTCATCGCCGACTCCAGCTCTTCACTGGAAAGGATGCGATCTGAGTTGAGATCCAGCAGCCCGAAGAGGGTCATGCCGACTGCATCATTGCTGACGGGTGCAGTTGCCGCGTCCACAGTTTGAAACGGCCCGCGACCATTTGCGACAAGAAACGCCGTCAGCTCTTCCATTGTGATCGCCTGATCCGGAGGACTTCTGTCTGCAGACCAGAGATCAGGCTCCCGCGCAAGCCGCTCAGCTTCGGGTGAAGGTTCTCCGCTGCTGGCACTTGACGGAAAGGAGATCTCTTCCAGCCGCAGACTGCCGTCTCCGTCGTGGTCGAGTTCACCGAACAGCGATTCAACGTACGCAATCCACGAACGTTCGAAGGGAGACTGGTCGATCTCGATTCGCACGCGAATGAAGATCGGGTGCTCACGGTAGAAGTAAATGATATCGCGGGTGACGGCGGCAGAATCCGAGGTCGTCGCAGAATCCTGTGGCTCGTCCGCTATGGCGAGCGGCAGTAACAAACTTGCCGGCGAGCCGGGGATGTCAATCCCCGGATTGATTGCCGTCGCAGCATCAGGGGACTCACGTCCCCCGCTCGCCAGGTAATTCTTCGACTGCTCGTCCGGAAACAGAACGCCTGCCGTGAGAAAGACGATACTCATAAAAGACAGCAAGCGTCCCTTCATGAGAGGATCTCCGTGATGGGCTTCGCGTCGGGATCGGCAATTCGGATCGGACGGCCGACATTCGACATATTCTGCTTTCTCGGGTCAATGCCCACGGCAAGGCAGATCGTGGCCAGCAGATCTGCGACCGAAACTGGTCGATCTTTAACCGCCATTCCATCCTCCGTCGTTTCGCCCAGGAACTGGCCGCCCTTGATCCCGCCGCCGCACAAGACCGTCGTCCAGGAGACGGCCCAGTGATCGCGTCCGCTGCTGCCGTTAATGCGCGGCGTGCGTCCAAACTCGCCCATCCACACGACCAGCGTTGAATCGAGCAGGCCGCGTAGTCGCAAATCTTCGAGCAGCGTCGCCCACGCGGGGTCGAGTACCGACGTAAGTTGCTTCACCGCCTCGAAGTTGTTCGCATGGGTGTCCCAGCCAAAATTCTGGTTCGCCTGCACTCCGTTGAGGGAGACCTCAACAAACGGCACTCCACGCTCCACAAGTCGCCGCGCCAGCAGGCAGCCCTGGCCGAACTGATTCTTCCCATACGCCTCGCGCAGTGTGTCGTCTTCTTCATCGAGTTCAAACGCCTTAACTGCCGACGATCGCATCATCCGCACCGCCTGCGCGTAAGCGGATTCGTGACTTCCGGCTGGCAGCCCCGGATGCACGTCACGAAATCCAGCGTCGAAATCCTTGAGTAATGCCAGTCGGCGATCCGCCTGGCTCAAAGTCACATTGGCCGGCTGCTTGAGGTTTTCGACCTTGAGCGACTGGCCGTAACTTGCCTGTTCATCGACTGCAAGGACTGGCCCGCCTTCACCAACGACAAGCGGCGACCGTCGTGGTCCGAGGAAACCGGGACTGTAGGCTGCCGGGCTGAAGGCGCGGAACGGAGCAATGCTCACGAAGTTCGGCAACTCCGAGTCGTCGCTGCCGAGTTCATTGCTGATCACAGACCCGAGCGTCGGATAGTCAACTGGACCCTGAGGCAGATATCCGGTCCGCAAATGGTACGTGGCCCGTGAGTGGTCGCCTTCTTTTGTCGACATGGAACGGATCGGCACAATGTGTTCCATCATCCGCGCTAGTTTCGGCATCGTCTCGCAAATCCGCATTCCCGGCACGGACGTATCAATCGGTTTGAGCGGCCCGCCGTTGCCGTGATCCGGTTTCACATCAAATGTGTCGAGCTGACTTGGTCCTCCGCTCATCCACAGCAGAATCACAGACCGCTGCCGATTCGTGTCGGTCGCTGTCTGCGCCGCGAGTTGCTGGATCCAGCCGGACATGGATGTGCCGGTGACTCCGGCGACTCCGGACGCCACGAGGCGCATCCAGTCGCGTCGGCGGATCGAGCAGAGGTCCGCCTGAGATTTCGATTTGATGTGTGTTGGCATAGTTCAGACCTCAGGCGACCGGAAACATAAAACATACAGGCGAGCCGGGGGTGTCAACCCCCGGATTTTTTCAGGACACAGCATCAGGGGACTTATGTCCCCCGCTCGCCTTTCTGAATTTTGGATCAGATTCCAGTAGGGTGTGTGCAGCGCCAGCGGAACACACCAATTTTCTCACGCTGTCCCAAAGTGGTGCGTTGCGCTCCGCTTCACGCACCCTACGATTAAATCAACAGACCGCCACGACACACGGATTGCCCAGGACACACGGATTGCCCAGGGCACAGCATCAGGGGATTTACATCCCCCGCTCGCCATTTTAAATTGAAAGTTCACAGGATCAGTGATTCAGGGAAAACTCGCTGCTGTTCAGCAACACCCAGAAGACATCGCTCAACGCACTCTGTGTTGTTTTTTCCGCTTCGCTGGATTCCACATATTTTACAAAACGGTCCAGTTCATCCGGGCGTGGCCGCCGATGCAATGTGGCCAGAAACAGCGCTTCGATGCGGCGGGCAGTGTCGAAGCCGGGGTAGGCGATGATTCCCGCCAGTGTCCGGCTGGATTCGAGATC
Organism: Planctomycetota bacterium; assembly: GCA_031416875.1. GTDB lineage: Bacteria > Planctomycetota > Planctomycetia > Planctomycetales > Planctomycetaceae > SXXK01. The sequence goes on from JANOUN010000281.1 coordinate 4,179, forward strand.
TGTCGCACTCGTGATGATACCGCCGTTCATCATCGCCAGCGCCTGCAGTACGGAGGTCTGCCGTTCTGTGGGTCCGCTGCGACTGTCGGTAAACTGTTCGACAAACTGACTTCTCATCGTCCGAGCGAAGAGTGCCTGCAGCGTGGTGTCAAACGTTTCATGAGTTCCGACTGCCTGGGCAATGCTGTCATAAAGTTGCTCGGCCGTCATACCTTTGACGGCCATTCGTGAAAAGAGCCACGGTTCGGCGGCGGTGTCTGCACTACTAACGGAACTCGCCAACTGGTACGTGCGGCTGGCTGTGATGGCCCGCATGAGAAATTTGAGATCGAAGTCGTGCTCGACCAGTTCCTTTGCCAGCAGGTCGAGCAACTCTGGATGACTCGGCGGATTGGACTCAGAAAAATCATCGACAGGATCAACGATCCCGATGCCGAAGAAGTGCCCCCAGACTCGATTGGCCGCCGTGCGTGCAAAGTAGGGGTTGTCACCTGAAGTCACCCAGTCAGCCAGCGTCAGGCGGGCGCTGCTGCCGGATGGGATTTGCGG
>JANOUN010000282.1:0-4550 GCA_031416875.1 Planctomycetota bacterium
ACCGTGGAAAGACATCGAATGCGATGACCTTCCACGCCTTGAAGCAGCCACTAATGATCTGATTCAGAGTCTTCGAGCGCTGGACGCCATTAACGAGATCAGTGCCGTTTACTGTGGCCTGCCCAATTGCACAAGCCTTTCTACTTTGATTCAGAACGTGCAAAGCCAATTGCTTACTTTGCAGCAACGAGTTGCAGCCATCGACGCCGACTGGGATCGCACAGTCAACGCAGCATACGGAATGACTGAACAAGATGTTCGTCGGCTGCGGGAAATCAACGTGTTCGATGACGATGATGACTTGTCGGATGGGCAAAGTGACGACGAAGACACTCCTAGTCTGAGCGACTCTACGATTGCAGGGATGCTGCTGTCGCACTCGGTTGGAATTATTTTTGGACGATGGGGGCTAGAGTCTTATTCCGAACTCGCAACAGAGCTTGGGTCCAAAAGTCCTTACACTGTTCTTCCGTCGTATCCTCCGCAAGCCATTCAAGACACCCCCGCCAGTTCCCAAAGTCAAGCCGATGGACTTCTTCAAGATTTCGCAAGGCTTGCCATCTTAGTTGATGACCCGGAGCACGCTGACGACATCGTGAGGCGTATTCGGGAAGTGTGTGATGTTATTTGTGAGGGTCGAGGAGATGCTGTCGAAACAGAGGCGTGCAGCATCCTCGGCGTAAAGGAGATTCGAGACTACCTTCGCAAACCCGGAAAAAACGGTTTTTGGGACGATCATGTGACTAGGTACTCGCAGAGCCGCAGAAGCGCCCCGATCTACTGGCTGCTGCAATCCTCGAAGAAGAACTACGCCATTTGGCTGTACTACCACCAGCTCGACAAAGACCTGCTGTTCAAAGTGTTGGTGAATTACCTCCAACCGAAGATTCGCTTGGAAATCGCCAGACTCGAAACTTTTCGCAGCCAGAGTGCCTCAGCGGGTGCATCGGGTAAGGAAGCCAAGCGAGTCGCCAAGGAAGCGGAAAAACAAGAAGACTTCATTTCCGAACTGCGGGACTTCGAGGACAAGCTGCGGCGGGCGGCGAATCTGCATCTCGAACCGGACCTCAACGATGGCGTCGTCCTGAACATCGCCCCGCTCCACGAACTCGTCCCATGGAAAGTTGCCAAGGAGTACTGGGAAGAATTGCTCGAAGGCAAATACGAGTGGTCCTCGATCGGCAAGCAACTTCGGGAGAAGGGGTTGGTGAAATGAACTATACTCCGCGCGGTCAACCGTGACATGTTTAACCGCGTGCCCAGCGGGCCGCGATTGTTCTATTTGAAATTTCGTATTTGAGATTTGAGATTTGAGATTTGAAATACAAAGCGAGGGGCGTTGCCCACGCGGTTAAACGACTGAAAGGTCAATCAAGACGTCTCATTCCAGGCCGCGCGGAGTATAGCGATCTGTGGTTGGTGTCTTGAGTTTGGCGTTTTTACAGAAACAGGAAACACGACAAAGGGAGGACAAATCATGGCGACCGTGACCATTCAGGAAGCCCAGGCCACGCTGGTGGACCTCATCCACCAACTTCCGCCCGGCGACGAAGTGGTGATTACCGAGAACAATCTGCCGGTGGCGAAACTGGTGAGCGAACTTCCGAAACCCAAGCCTGGGCTGCGTCCGCCGCCCGGTCTCGGCAAAGGCTGCATCACCATCGTCTCGGACGATGACGAACATCTGAAGGACTTTGCGGAGTACATGCCATGAGGGCCCAGGCAATGGTCGAAAGCATTCCGATCATCAGCAACGATTCCGCCCTGGATGCTTATGGGATCACAAGATTCTGGTCGCAGCCGACAAGAGGACAAACATCGAATGAGCATTGACAGCGAATATGGAGTATTCTGAAATGAGAATCGGATTTTCTACTGGCAGCCTGGCGTTGGGTGACGTGCGCGAAGGCTTGCGAATGGTGATGGAGTCCGACGCCAACGCCATCGAATTGTCTGCATTGCGCGAAGAAGAACTCGAACCGCTGATCAATGGGCTCGACGATCTGGACCTTAGCAACTTCTCGTACATTTCAATCCACGCTCCCAGCCGACTGCGTCAGTTGTCAGAGCAGCGTGTCGTTTCGCTGCTGCAATCGGGCGCACAACGCGGCTGGACTATAGTGGTACATCCAGATGTCATTCAGGATTTTCCACTTTGGCAGACCCTGGGTGACAGCCTTTGTCTGGAGAACATGGACAAGCGGAAGCCGACTGGAAGAACAGTCAAGGAGCTGCAAAGTTATTTTGAACGACTGCCGGAAGCTACGTTCTGTTTCGATATTGGCCACGCCCGACAAGTTGATCCCACGATGTTGGAGGCTCGCAGCTTTCTTCGCCATTTCAAAGTTCGCCTCCGTCAGGTGCATATGAGTTATGTAAATTCGTCCAGTCAACACGAGCGACTGAATTTTGAAGCCACACGGGCGTTTCGCCGCGTAGCTGGTCTCATCCCCAAAGACACTCCCGTAATTCTTGAGACGCCGGTCCCTGAGGGAATGCTGGATCAGGAAGTGCAAATGGCGCTCGCAATCATGGAGTCCGGGTACGAAGTGAAAGGAATGGTCGAATGCTGAAATCACTCAAGTTGCACGAAGTCGGCCTGGTCCCCGAGCTAACTGCTTCGTTCAGCGAACGCCTGAACATCATCACGGGCGACAACGGTCTGGGAAAGTCGTTCCTGTTAGATGTCTGCTTCTGGATACTCACCGGAACCTGGCCGGGTGGAAGGATGGCGATACCGGATGGAAACGCAAAAGCTCCGAAAATCAGTTATGACATCCAGAGCAAGAGAAAGGCAACATCACATGAAGCAAAGTACGACTTTAAGACGCAGTCATGGAATCGCCAACGTGGCCGTCCACCTATGCCAGGCTTGGTTATTTACGCCGGAGTGGATGGAAGTTTTGCGGTGTGGGATCCAGCACGGAATTACTGGCGAGATCCGAGGGGGGCTAAGGATGGCGACGAGTTGCCGCGTGCATTTCAGTTTCCCCCTGAATCGTCTTCAGCGTACGACGAAACCGGTACAGGAACCATTCGGCGTGATGTGGCCAATGGCTTGGAAGAGAGTGGGCGAGTCCTGTGCAATGGCCTGATAGCGGATTGGAATGATTGGTATTACCAACGAGCAAGCAAGCCGTTGATCAATCCATTTCAGTATCTGGAAGATGTCGTGGCATTGTTGTCGCATCCGCTTGAACCGCTTGAGTGTCGAGAACCACAGAAGGTTTTCCTTGATGACAGCCGAAAGTTTCCAACGCTTCAACTTCCTTATGGTGTCGTTCCATATCCTCGATGGTCGGCTGGCGTCAAACGTGTTGTTAATTTTGCGTACCTCATCGTCTGGGCATGGGTGGAGCATCTGCAGGCAGCTGGACTTCGAAAAGAGGAGCCGACCGATCGAATCATTCTGATCATTGACGAAATCGAAGCCCACTTGCACTCAAAGTGGCAAAGAACAATTCTTCCTGCGATTCTGAAAGTTGTTGATAAGTTGCAAAAGAATATTTCAGTTCAGATTCTTGCCGCATCTCATTCGCCGCTCGTGCTGGCGTCGCTTGAACCGCACTTTGACGAAGAACAGGATCAGCTTTTTTGTTTCAACCTGCACCCCGAGAAACCCGCTGGGAAAATGGTGAGTTTTGACAGCCTGCCATGGGTCGTCCATGGTGATGTTGTGGGGTGGCTGACCTCGGATGTCTTTGGGCTTGATCAGGCTCGTTCAAGAGAAGCTGAAGATGCCATTGAGGCCGCAGAGGCTTTCCTGCGAGGCGATACGAAGAAACTCCCAACTGGGCTGGCCAGTAAAAGTGCAATCACACGGGAACTCAAAAGGGTTCTCTCAGGACTGGATCCGTTTTGGCCAAGATGGATTGTGGAGGCCAAGGAATGAAGAGAGTTAAATCGACGAAAGAACCCACAAAGTTTGACGAGCGATGTCGAAAACGCGGTCGCAAATGGCTTAAGGAAAACCCGAAATATCGCCGCCCTAAGAACTATTGGTCCGAGTTTGAACCTCAATTACGGGCAGCTTTCGGAGACCTCTGCGGGTATTGCGTAATGGTTACGATGAAGTCACAAGTGGATCACTTCATTCCTGTTGCAATGCTGAAGAAGCAGAAGAAGCACGTTCAAGCATACGAGTGGACCAACTTCCGATACGGCGAAGGTGTGCTTAATCAAAGGAAGTCGAATCATCTGGTCCTTGATCCGTTTAAAGTCAAAGACAATTGGTTCGAGATTCAGTTGCCTTCGCTTCAGCTGGTTCTGACGCATTCAGTTCCAATAGCACAAAGGCCGCTGGCGGAATTCACGATTGATCGCCTAGGGCTTGCGCACAGTGAGGTCGTTGTACGATATCGCAGAAAGTGGTTCGAAATGTATTGCGACAGGAAATTGACTCTTGACGGATTGAAAGATGTTGCCCCTCTGATTGCCAGCGCTGTCGAACGGGATCTCGTCAATGGCACCGACTGGCGGATGTAGGCGTCAAAGCAAAATATCAGAGGAAGGAAATTCTGTTCAATGTCACAAGTCGTTACAGAGTCTTT
>JANOUN010000283.1:0-2567 GCA_031416875.1 Planctomycetota bacterium
CGCAATGGCTCGTGCATTGGAAGTGCCACAGACAATTGATCACTTCCAGAAAGTCAGCGATCGAGTGCCCTATATTTCGGATCTGAAGCCCAGCGGCAAGTTCGTGATGGAAGATCTGCACATGATCGGCGGCACTCCGGCAGTGCTCAAGTATCTGCTTGAGAAAGGTTTCCTGGACGGCAGTTGCATGACGGTGACAGGAAAGACTCTGGAGCAGAATCTGAAGAATCTGCCCGGACTGAAACCCGGTCAGCAGATTGTGCATCCGATCGAAAAGCCGATCAAGGCGAGTGGGCACATTCGCATCATGCGAGGCAACGTGTCACCTGACGGTGCGGTGGCCAAGATCACCGGCAAAGAAGGTCTGGTGTTCAGCGGTACGGCTCGCTGTTTTGATTCAGAAGAGCTGATGCTGACGGGTCTGGAACACGGAAAAATCAAAAAAGGCGACGTGGTCGTGATTCGTTACGAAGGACCAAAGGGCGGACCGGGGATGCCGGAAATGCTCACGCCGACCTCTGCGATCATGGGTGCCGGGCTGGGGACAGATGTGGCACTGCTGACCGATGGTCGCTTCAGCGGCGGTTCGCACGGATTCATCGTCGGCCATATCACTCCGGAAGCTCAGGTCGGCGGTCCGATCGCGCTGCTGAAGGATGGCGACAGAATTACCGTCGATGCCGAGAAGAACGAAATCAATGTCGATCTGTCAGCGAGTGAACTTGCGGCGCGCAAGGCTGCATTCGTGGCTCCGCCGTTCAAGGCGACGCGCGGTACGCTGGCCAAGTACATCCGCTGCGTGAAGTCAGCATCGGAAGGCTGTGTGACGGACGAAGAACTGTAGTCGCCGAGCCGTTATACCGCACGCGGATGGCACTGGTTCGTTTAACCGCGTGCCCAGCGGGCCGCGATTGTTCTATTTGAAATTTCGTATTTGAGATTTGAGATTTGAAATACGAAGCGCGGGGCGTTGCCCACGCGGTTAAACGAATGTGCCATCCAGGGGTGAACAATGATGAACGCAGCAGTCAGTTGGACGATGGCCGAACGACTTGAGGAATTGGGGCATATTTCAGCCGACCGACTGCGTCTGTTTCCGGCACCGGGAACGGCCACGGTGGACGATTTGATGGATGCCAACACTCATTGCAAACCACTCTGTGAGTTGATCGATCAAACACTTGTGGAGAAAGCCGGGGGATTTGCATCATCAGTCGTGACGGCGACAATAGGGAGTATCATCGCACACTTTGTCGCGCCGCGCCAGCTGGGTCTCGTGAGTGGAGCAGACGGCATGTTTCGGCTATTGGCCAGCACGGTCCGAGCTCCGGACGTCGCGTTTGTGTCTCGTGAGCAACTCCCTGATGGCAAATTTCCCGCAGAGGCGTACCCGCCATTCGCCCCGGATCTGGTCGTCGAAGTGCTGAGCCCTGGAAACACGAAAGCCGAAATGTCACGGAAGCGAGTTGAGTACTTTCATTCGGGCACGCGTCTTGTCTGGATGGTGGATTGCGTCAATCGTTCAGTCGCCGTTTACACGTCTCCCAGTGCGGTTCGCATCCTGAACGAAGAAGCGACCATCGACGGTGGCGAAGTCCTCCCGGGATTCTCCAGCCCGGTCGCGGACTTCTTTACAGATCTGGACTTCGGCTGTGAATAATCTGAACGCCACATTTGGGGCGTGGCTCGCAATATGCATCTGCGTGCCGGTCAGTGCTTCATTGGATCTGCCATCAGACTTCGAGCATCTCAGTCTCCGTGCGCATGTGGTGGCTGTTGGCGGATGAAGCCGTCGAGATCTTCGGCTGCATCCTGCCAGTTGCCGGAGCGGGCCTGCTGGATGATGTCGGCCAGTGCTTCAAAGGCTTTGGCCGAAAGTTGGCCGTCATCCCTGAGCTTTTTCAGTCGTCCTTCGGAGTCATCGAGCAGTTCCGTGCGGCGTGAAGTGACGGCTGTGTACAGGGCATCGGTGGTCAAAATCGCTTCGTCAGATTCCAATGCAGGTGCCCCGCCGCAGCCCAAAACCGGCAGCAGCAGACTCAGCAGCAGGATAGATGGCAAACCCTTGAGATACGTCATTAGAATTCTCCCAGGACTTCGCCACCGCCGCGCGTACACAAACCAGCCCAGACGAAGCCATCCATGTACTGCGAAATAAAACGTACCGAACCGTCACCAAGCAGGCAGTGGCATCCGCCCGCATGTTCGGATTCCAGCTGATCCGGATGCCGGGCAGGATGATTGGGCTGGTGAATAATCACCTGAGGATGGTCGTGCAGGTCTGGCCCGCTGTGGGCCTGAACCAGGGCTCCGCCGCTGTCGCAATCGTCCGTGAGCGTCCCGTTGACTTTTTTGCAGGTGACAGAATACGGCACCACACCGACCCATGTTTTGTCACTCAGGCGTGATGTGTGCTCGCCCACAAAAACGGTGTTGGATGTGCCGTCCGTAATGTCCGCCATGCGGATCCTGCTGTTGCGATAAAAGGCTCCGTCGATTGTCGCAGATCCAGCATTGGGTATGGGCTCAGGAATGGAGAAGTCAGTCGAATATGCCGCTGGCCGTCC
>JANOUN010000284.1:0-4933 GCA_031416875.1 Planctomycetota bacterium
GATGTCCCGCCACTGGTTGCTCGTGCGAGGAGCAGCCGAAAGTCCTAGCGACTTTCGCTACATCCTCGATCCTGATGTTTAGTGAATCATCGCGATTCGGAGGGTGGGACCAGCGACAGCGCAGGCCCACCATTGGATTAAAAATTGGTGGGCCTGCGCGGCTTGTCAGCCGCTGGTCCCACCCTACATTCTCTGCAGTCCAACGAATGGGTCAGCTGGGGCCTGGTGCATACTCCGGCAGGAACCGTTTCCAGTTTTCATAAATGATGTTGTGAATCATGTCTTCCGGGATCTTCGGGAAATTGGTCCCGCGGATGATGTCGTTCACTTTGTGCTGACCGGCGATCACCTGGGCCGGGGTGGCCGAGGGGAAGTCGGAACCGAAAATGAGTTTATGTTCCACCCCGTATTCCATGGCAGTCATAAACGCCTGGTAATGCCGCAGTGGACGATAGTGCAGAGCAGAAATGTTCGCATACAGGTTCGGGTGCTTGCGGATCAGCACGACACATTCGGTTTCCCAGGGGTGTCCCATGTGGGCAATGACGATCCTCAGGTCCGGACAGGCCAGTGCGATATCCTCCAGCTGAATCGGATTGGCGTACTTGAGCGGTCCCGGTCGCACGAACGATGTGCCCTGATGAATGTTCACCGGGATACCGAGAGACTCGGCCTTTCTGAACAGTGGCAGGTGTTTCGGGTCCTGCGGATCCCAGTTCTGATAGATCGGCGAACACTTCAATCCGCGGAGTCCGAGATTGTTGACATAGTGCTCCAGCTGATCGACGCAGTCGGCATCGTTTGGATCGACCGAACACCAGCCGATGAAGCGGTCTGAGTGTTCTTTGACGAACCCTGCGATCATTTCCTGGTCGGCGTTGATACCGCAGAACGGTGCTTTGATGCCAAACACAATCACCTTGTCCGCGTCGGCAGTGGCCTTGATAAGCTGGTCCGGTCGAGAATCAAATGCGTTGGACTGCGGACTGTCGCTGCCCGCGAAATAGACATCCGGCGAGAGCTTCATCTTGGCACGTTTGGCCTCCCACGCGAACTCTACGAATTCATCGGAAAGATGTTCCGGGTACCACATCAGGTTGGTGTGTGTATCAAACAACATGTGCTGCTCCCTGGGAATCGGTAGACCAGTCCGGATCAACTGCCAGCCACAAGCGGGTTGTTGAGTTTAGGTGGGATAAGCTTCCAGCTTGTCAAGTTTTTCCAAAAGCATTGAGTTTTGATTCCGCGATGGCAAGCTGGAAGCTTACCCCACGCAGCAATCCAGACCAAATCAACAACCCGCAAGCGACTCGGCAGTCAGCGAGAAGTTCAGTGTCTGCTGCGCTCTACGTACCGCCGTTCAATCTTTGCGCCCACCGTCCCGCTGCCGTAATAGCCAATTGACAATCGCCCGACATGCGTCAGCAAGTCGTACGCCTCCCAACGGTTCCACGCATAATCCGCTTCCATCCAGAGAATCAGCCGCGAGTACGCCTCCGCAATGGCCCGTTCCAGCGTTCCGTGCGTGGCGATGCACATCAGAAACTCCGCATGGGAAATCCGAAGCCCCGTGACACTGGACCGAGGAATCCTTCTGACGGTCACAGTCGAATAGGCCGCCATCTCCAGTCCGGTTGCCGACAATTCACCATGCCCCATGGCCGCATGCGCGTCTCCAAGGTAGAGATATCCTCCGGGCACTTTCACGGGCAGAAAGATTGTGCTCCCCGGGCAGACTTCGACCAGATCCAGATTGCCGCCGTGTGGGCCAGCGGGTCCGGTGGACGGAATTCCCCAGTCCGGAGCTGTCCCGATACAGCCCAGCATCGGCTGATAGGGAATGGAGATGTTGTCCTTCCAGAAGATCTGGCCTTCGCGAATCGGACAGACATGCGCCCCGTGCGGGACATCAATTCCCAGCCATTCGGCAAGTTGTTTCGGAGCACCGGTGTAGGTCGCACACTGGCCGTCGCGCGACTCGATCTGCTCAATTGTCACTGCCAGCTCATCTCCGGGTTCAGCACCATCCACGATAATGGGACCAGCCACCGGATTGCTGAACGGCATTGCCGTCTTGTCGCGACGATCGCCCGGTCGGCGAATCTGCCCCGACAAAGCGTCTTCCGATTCCACCCGTATCGTCTCTCCGGAGACGATGCGACACCGAGGTTCGATGGCGCGGCTGAATTCGTAGATCAAAGGCAGGGCGGGAACATTCTGCATGGAAGTAGTCTCGGGACGGACTGCGATGTCTAATGATGGGGCGACCATTAGGAACGGTCAGTGAATTACACTTTCTGAAAGTGCTTGAACAATGTGCTTTTAGGTTCAACGACAAATGAAGTGCACGGCGTAAGTTCCTGTCGCGGTAGGGGTTTAGAGAAAGTGGTCAAGTCGGTCTGATGAGCAGTGTCTAAATCTGACTTATCAGGAGATCCGACATGACCACAAGAGAATTGTACAGTTCGATAGGCGTCTCAGCCTGCAAGCATGAGGGCTGTTGGCGAAAAGACGGGATATTTCATATTCGGATGGAGGCCCCGCCATCGTGTCACAAGTGTCCAAAGTGTGGCAATCGGGAGGTGATTCACCGGTGGACGTTTACTCGCGTTGTGCGTGCCGCTCCGAAAGCGGCTCGAAGGCAAAGATCAAGGCGGTCGCAGGCCGGCACAGACTTTCGTTTCGAAACATCGATTGGTTGATTCATCGATCGATGATGAGTGCCACTTTGAGTACCATGCCCCGGGAAGGAATGCGGAAATCGGGATGTTGCCAAATCGTTGGCGTTCGGTCTCTCGGTCACCAACAGCTACCAACTCGAGTGGAAATCTACGTTGTAAGGGAATCTTTTCATGCGACAGGTCGCGAGTCACATCATCGTTAATGCCTTGATGTTACTGAGCATCCGGGCGGCACCTGGGCAGGTAACATTTGACTGGACCGATACCGAAACAATGTCGACGAAGGCAACGCTCATGGGAGTGGAACACGACTCCGTGATCAGCACTGGATCATCGTCATTTATGGTCGATGATGAAATTGCCATAGAGATTCTTGGTGACCATAAAAGGCGATCTGTGCCAGTTCGGACAAATCACGGCTCGCGCATCTCACGGGAATATCTGGACGTGCCGTTTCAGTTGGGGGACTTGTCGTTGTGGCGTGCCACAGTCGCGACAACGCCAGACATGTGGCGATTGCGACATATTTACGGACGCGACATTCGATTTATTGTGGGGATGCCGGAACTGAAAGGCTGCGTGCTTTCCTTCGCCAACTATCGAGCGGTTCTGAGCGAATCGATGCCATCGTTAAGCGGACCTCACACAGAACAACTACTTTCGTTTCTCCGCTCCGAAGTCCCAAAATGCCGCAGCATAGTTGGCACTAAGCATGATATGTGGCTGATTGTGGATACTGGGTGCGATGCAGAGATCATCATTGATACAACCATTGCAGATGCACTTTATGCTGCGGGCGACGCGATTCGATTGCTGCGTAAAGGCGAACGTGGCGAAGGAACGGCGGAATTGATTGTGATCCGCGAGATCGAGTTGTTTGGCAGGAAGCATCGCAATGTGCCAGCTTCGACCGGTCGCGCAAACGTTGTCGGGTTTGGGCTTCTCCGCCATATGAAGTTTACTTTGGATTTCCCGAACAGACGTGTGCTGGTTCCTGATCCGCCGCAGGCCGGTTTAGACTGGTTTCCGATTGACGCCAGCGGGCTTCGGATCGTCCGCAAGGAAGACCGAATCACGCGGATCCGCCGCATCGTTGAGAATTCCACCGGTGACGAAGTTGGCGTCAAAGTCGGCGACGTCATCGTCGCCGTTAACGGAACGCCGGCTTTGGAATTGTCTCGCTACAGTGTCGAAGAACAACTTTCGAAAGCCGGTGCGACGGTTCGACTCGATCTCCAGCGCGACGGCCAAGCCTTGACGATCGAAGTGCCGCTGAAGCATCCGTTTGAATACCCCCCGAAATGGCCACCTCGTCCCGAACCTTCGAAAGTCCAGCTTGACTTCGAAAAGTTTATTGAAGAGCAGGAACCCGACAGGAAGTAAACGTCCGCTGAATGGCAAAACACATTTTGTTGCCGAATGGAAGCGATTAATCTTGCCGCAGGCTTTGCCTGCAACCCAATGTCTGGTGAGAGTCATGGTGAGGATGCGGGCTGCTTCCGCTGTTGACGGCGTTCATTTGCGCCTGTTCGCGTAATTTCGCGGGCAAACACTCTGCGTTCGACTGACTTTCTGAGACAGTAATTTTCCGGCTCATCCTCGATATCCAGGCTTCAAGTGATTCAGCCTCTCCGTCTGGTTCTGCAGCGACATGATGATTTCATCGGTGCTGTTCAATTCCACTTCGACGCGTGGCGCCGGCGGTTCGATTGGCAGCGAATGGGCAACGCTGTAGAATCACAGCATGAGTACCGCACGCCAGTTTCAGCCGATTTCCGTTCACGATTACCTCGCTGGTGAGCGAATTGCAAAACGGAGACACGAATACGTCGATGGCGTCGTGTATGCAATGGCTGGCGGGACCGTGCAACATAGCCGCATCGCGTCGAACGCAACAGGAACTCTGCACGCGCAGCTTCGTGGACAAAAGTGCCAGGCGTTCAACTCGGACATGAAGGTCCGCGTTCGCCTGAGCCGCGGGACGCACTTTTACTATCCGGATGTTTCGGTGGTTTGCCAGCCTAATGCGGATAGTGACAGTTTCCACGATGCCCCAGTCGTGATTGTCGAAGTGATCTCGGAATTCACTCGGCGGACGGACGAATACGAAAAGCGTGAGGCGTATTTGTCAATGCACTCACTGTGCGTCTACGTGCTTGTCGAGCAGGCATCGGCAGCGGTGCTCGTGTATCGACGCGGCGACAGTGGTTTCGATCGTGAAGTTTACACCGGACTCGATGCGATCATCCCGC
>JANOUN010000285.1:0-2152 GCA_031416875.1 Planctomycetota bacterium
GTTCCGGCATGTGGGCGACTTGCCGGAACGGCGCTTCGCTTTGTCCGGCCTACAGATTCAACCCCCAATTCGTTGTCTCGACAAAGGCTGGACTTTGCCAGACAGCGGCGCATTGTGACAAGGCTGATGACGTAGATTGACCACCGCTTCCAACATAATTTCTGGTCAAGCGATGGACATGAATGTCCATCCTACATAATGCATTCCGGCGAATCGACCGTCGGGCGGTTGACGATGGTTGAAACCTCCGATCGAATCAGGTGTCCGTCCTCAAATGGCTTCAACAGTGCCTGCAGCGCCGCTTTCTCGGTCGTCGGATTCAGCCAGGCGTCCCAGGCATCGACGGGAAGGATCACAGGCATTCGATCATGGAGCGACTGCATATCGGTATTGGCATTGATTGTCAGGATGGTGCAGGATTGTACAGTCTTCTGCGCGTGGGGTTTTCCATCGTCCGTGAGTTCCGTCCTGGTTTTGGGTGACCAGCTTTCCCACAGACCTGCCATGGCGAACGGTTCTTCATCCTGCATGCGAATCCACCACGGCTGTTTCTTGCCATTCGCCAGCTTCTCCCATTCGAAAAAACCGTCGGCCGGGATCAGACACCGGCGTTTTAAGAATGCCTGCCGAAACGAAGGCTTCTCAGCCACGGTTTCCGCTCGTGCATTGATCATCGTGTTTCCAATCGCCACATCCTTTGCCCAGAACGGAATCAGTCCCCAGCGGAGCATCACGGCTTCACGCAAGGCGGCTGCGGAGTCCGCCGCACGAATGGCGAACACGGATTGCGTCGGTGCGATGTTGAAGCGCGGAACAAGATGCGGAAGATCCTGCAGCCCGAAAAGTTCCTGCAATCTGGGATTGGGAGTTTTCAACGTGTAGCGTCCGCACATGCGAAGGACTCCTCATGGAAAGTACGCTTTAAAAAAGGGGTCAGGAACCAATAGTGCGGAGCACCCTCCGGGCCATTTGGCAATTGGTTCCTAGTATCTCAATTCAGATGAAATCAGATTTGGGTTGCAAGAGACGGTCGAAGTGGGTCTGATTTCGGTCTGCGGCCTGACAAAGCACTACGTTTCTGTCAACAACTTGCTGACTTCTGCCAGTCGCTCAAGTGCGGCTTCGCGGCTCGGAAATGACGTGAAAGCGAAGTCGATCTTTGAGTTTTCGAGCAGCATCAGTGTCTTCATCATGTCGCGCATGTTGCTCGACAGGTGACACAATGCGGCCTCGCCCTTGTTGCTGCGGGCTTTTCTGGCGAGTCGAATGAGAATGCCGACGAAGGTCGAACCAAAATAGTCAAACTGAGAGAAATCCATCAACAAGTGACGCATTCCGGGTTCATTCAGCAATCGATAGGATTCGTTGTAGGCATTGCGGATGTCGTTATCCCTGAACTCCATGAAGGGACCGTGGGGAGTGATAATGACAACGTCGGCGACGAGTTCGAATTCGAACACTTGTTTGCTGGTCATGAAAATTCAACAGCCTGAAATTGAAGGTTAATGCCGACTTGCCAATCAGAAATTCGGATTAGAACGCATCATCGGTTCTTCGGAAGGAAGATTCTATTCGGAAATTCATCATCTTCAGGATTCCTGGCGGATAAATGGCTCTCTCGCATGGGCTATCGTAAAGTCATGCCACACAAATCGCGTTGTCCTGCGTTCATGAAACCCCTGTCCTGGACCCGGGATGTCCCGATCTGGAAACCAAATTGCCATGACTCAACATCGTAAAGTTCTGAGGCTCATCGTCATGGCAGGGGGCAGTTTGGTCAGTCTCTGGCTGACGGCACAGCCAGCTTTGGCAGAGTCGCTGGAAACAGGCGTGGCGGCACCCTTTGACGAACAGGTCCGTTGGCGCCGACTCGACTGTGGCGTGCGCGTGTTTGTAAAATGCGGTTCTTCTCGGAATTTAGTGGCTAGTAATGTTGGGTTTGAGGTTTAGTTTTCCGCAGAAGAAGAGGATCCGGGTTCTGTAGTTTTCGAAGATACGGAAACCGCGAGCGGCGGACTTGAGAGACTGGATGCGACTGTTGAAACCTTCGGCGAATTTGCGAACTGTTCTTTACTGTTGTTTACGGCTTGCTGGATCAGCTTTTGCGACTCCAGCAGTTTGCCCATGATGACGTTGTTCACGTAGACCAGCT
>JANOUN010000286.1:0-6636 GCA_031416875.1 Planctomycetota bacterium
CAGTGCCGCCGGATCAGAATTGGAGTCGTTGACGAGGAGTTTTGCGCCTGTGCTGAGTGACCATCCGTTGGCGTCATTCTGGAATCTGGATCCGGACACGACTTATCTGAATCATGGTTCATTCGGGCCTTCGCCAGTGCCTGTGCAGCAGGCGAGGGCAGCCTGGAGTGACCGGCTGGAACGCCAGCCGATGCGGTTCTTTTGCCAGGAAATGGAGGCGGAACTGGATCGAACGTCCGCCGTTCTCGCAGAATTTTTAAAAACGCAGCCCGAGCGATTGGCGCTGATCGACAACGCAACCGTGGCAATGAATGTGGTGGCAGCAAGCATCGACCTGAAGCCCGGCGATGAGATTCTGCTCAACGACCACGAATATGGCGCGGTGAAAAACATCTGGCAGGCCAAGTGCCGTGAATCCGGTGCCAGTCTGATGACAGCGACGCTGCCGTTTCCGCCGACAGCCGCCGAAGTCGTGACCGCAATCGAGTCCGCCACCACGCCGAGAACCCGACTCATCGTCGTCAGTCATGTCACATCGGCGACCGCCTGTATTCTCCCGATCAAAGCGATTTGCCAGATGGCCCTGTCGCACAAGATCCCGGTCTGTGTCGATGGGCCTCACGCGATCGCCATGCTGGATGTGAACCTGAACGATCTGGGTTGCGACTATTATTGTGCCAGTGGTCACAAATGGTTGTGTGCACCGTTCGGCAGCGGTTTTCTGTGGGTGCATCCGCGACATCATCCGTCGATCCGATCCCCGATTATCAGCTGGGGCGGAAGCATTGCGGGTCGCACGGCTTCATGGAAAGATCGGACAAACTGGCTGGGAACTCGCGACCCGGCACCTTTGCTGGCCATGGCGGATGCCGTCAGCTTCTTCACACCCGAACGGCTGCAACAGTTCCGTGAACATGCTCACACGCTTGTCAGCAGCGCACGGCGTGCATTACTCGATATGTCCGGGGTCGGAACTTTTTGCACCCCCAGTGAATCAGACTTCGTCAGCATGGCAGCGGTCGAATTGCCTCAGCCACCGGGCTGGAAACCCGGCTATCACGGATCTCCTGATCCCTTGCAAATCGAACTCCGCGACCGTCATCAGATCGAGATTCCTGTCGGCTCGTGGAATGGTCACCGCTTTCTCCGTGTGTCGGCTCATCTGTACACGACTCAAGCTGATATTGAACGCCTGCTGGAGGCGTTGTCGGTGGTTCAGCTGCGTCTTTAAGGACCGTTCGAGAATCGAGCGCTCTGTCAGACTTTACGTTTAACCGCGTGGGCAACGCCCCGCGCGTGGAAATCCAGTGCCTGGTCAGTCGTGCCTTGATGGATCGGTGGCCGGGGCTGGACTGAGCGGAGCGAAGGAAGCCCCGGGGTTTCGGGCTGGTGCCCTCCAACCCCGGCCACCCAGCAATCCATTGCGGACAGAGCACCAGCCATCGGGACGCTGCGTGCGCGGCCCGCTGGGCACGCGGTTAAACACGTCAATGCCAACCGCGTGCGATAGAAGTTCAGCGATTGCAGACAGAATCCGGAAAAGTCGGCACAATCCGCGAAACCTGTAGCGCCGTGGCGGTGTTTGGAGCACGCTTCCGGGAAAAACTGACTTCAAGGCGAGCAGATTTCCAGCGGGAGTGCCGCTTTCGGCCTGAGGATCCACTCTTCATTATTCACTGTTTTTTCGAGAAGGACGTCGAATGACCCTGCAAGTTAGAACTGGCCGACACCATAGAACGACCCTGATGCGGTCCGCTGCGCCCTTTGCCATGCTCGTCTGCGGAGCGTTTTTCAGTGCCAGCGGCGTTCAGGCTTCGGACTGGGATCGTTTTCGCGGGCCGAACGGCACCGGGATCTCACCGGATCCGGATCCGCTGCCGACGACCTTCAGTGAGACGGAAAACCTGCAGTGGAAGGTCGCTCTGCCTGGTGGTGGCGTGTCGTGCCCGATTGTCGTCGGCGACAAAGTCTTTGTGACTTGCTACTCGGGCTACGGGCTGGATAGTCGGGATCCTGGCGAAATCGAAAACCTGAAGCGTCATTTGGTTTGCCTCGATCGAGCCACCGGTAAAACTCTGTGGGAGAAAACCGTTGCGGCGGTGCTGCCCGAAGATCCCTATCGAGGTGCCGGGGTGCCTGAGCACGGTTACGCTTCGCATACTCCCACTTCAGACGGCAAGAATGTCTACGTATTTTTCGGCAAATCCGGAGTATTCGCGTATGACATGGATGGCAATCAGCTATGGCAGACAAGTGTTGGCAAGGAATCCGATGACCGTGAGTGGGGATCGTCATCCAGTCCCATCGTCACGGGAGAGGTCGTGGTGGTGGTGGCTGGCCCCGAGTCGCGCGCCATCGTGGGACTCGACAAAGCCACGGGCAAGGAACTTTGGCGTGCGGACAGTGACGGACTCGGCAACGTCTGGGGCACGCCGGCACTTGCAAAAATCGACGAAACCCGCACCGATGTCGTGATCGGAGCGCCAAACGAAATCTGGGGGCTTAACCCGGCGACTGGCAAACTCAAATGGTACTGCGAAGCGATGGCCACCGATCAATTCAATTCCAGCGTCGTGGTCGCGGACAGCAAAATCTATGCTGTAGAAGGTCGGGGCGGCGGATCAATCGCCATCAAGACCGGCGGTAGGGGAGATATTACAAAAACGGACGTCGTCTGGTCCGGTCGAGACAGCAATCGCTTTTCGACGCCGCTGCTTTATGAAGGTCGCATGTATCTGATTTCAGGCAGTGTCGCTCGCTGTGTCAATGCCACAAACGACGAAGAGATTTTTCAAGCGAGAATGCAGGGCGGCGAAGCAGCACCGGGGAATGATGCGCCCGGTGGCCCGCCAAGCGGCAGACCCGCTGCGGGACCTGGCCAGCAAGGTGATCGTCCGCCCGGCGGCCAGCCACCAAGCGAACAAGGCGGCGGCCGCGGTGGATTTGGTGGCTTCGGCGGTGGTGGTCGGGGAGGCAGTGACTATTCGTCCCCGGTCCTGGGAGACGGCAAAATCTATTATGTGACGCGCAAAGGTGAGATCCATGTCATCAAAGCGACGGACAAGTTCGAAAAGCTGGCAACGAATCGGGTGACTTCGGAATCAGAAGACTTCAGCGCCACACCGGCAATCAGCGCCGGTCAGATCTTCTTCCGATCCAACAAACACCTGTATTGCGTTTCACTGCAGAAATAGTCTTTCGGCAGAGCCCCGTAAAACATTGAGTTTTTCGGGGTTCTTTGCTTGCATGATCGTGTTTCTGAACAGATTCTAATCCGCCATCGCTTTCACGAACGCCTCACGCACGTCGCCATAGAACAGCACATTGACCTTCGTGGCCATTTCATCCGAGAGGTCCACTAACTGGTGAAGACCACGATCGAGTTCCTCGAACACATTCACAGGACGGCATCGTTCTTTGGTACAGTTCATAACTAACTCCTGATCTGATTTTGGAATTTCTGAATACGGTTTCTGCGACAAGTTTCAACTACACATTCGCGTTGCGAATGGTGATTTTGTGCGGGCTGGATTCTGCGGAACACCTCGCTGTGAACGAATGGTGCCATAATGGCGTTATGTGCTGCATTGAAATAAACCGCCGTAATGGCCACATTTATTGATTAATGCCAAAAAGGCGGTGCGTCCAATCCGGCATCGGCGTTGGGGGCTGGCTATACTCTGCGGGCTTTAAAAAGGGATCAGGAACCTAAAGTGCGGAGCACTCTCTGGACCATTTGGCTATTGGTTCCTGACCCCGTTTTAATGAATGTGTAGCCGTATGTGCATTGCTTTGCCCTGACATTTTACCTGCTTGTGAAACGGCCCCATGCCGCTGATTGAATTGCGAAATATCACCAAGACTTACATTCTTGGCGAAGTCAAGGTTCATGCTCTGCGCGAGACGGAGCTGTTCATTGAACGCGGCGAATACGTGGCCTTGCTGGGACCATCGGGGTCTGGCAAATCGACCCTGATGAATACGTTAGGTTGTCTGGATCGACCGACAACCGGCAGTTATCTGCTGAACGGTCAGGAAGTCGCGACGCTCAACCGAAACGCACGAGCGACGATTCGGAACCGGCACATCGGCTTTGTCTTCCAGAACTTCAATCTATTGGCTCGCACGTCCGCCCTGGAAAACGTGGAGTTGCCGCTGCTTTACGGAGCGGGAATGTCAGGGCGAGCCAGAAAAAAGCGTGCCCGCGAAATGCTGGCGATGGTTGGTCTTGAGGATCGTCTGGATCATCATCCGGGGCAACTGTCAGGCGGTCAGCAGCAGCGCGTGGCCATTGCGCGGTCGCTGGTCACGAATCCGTCAATGTTGATGGGTGACGAACCCACCGGCAATCTGGATTCGAAGACCAGTCGCGAAGTCATCGGACTCTTTAAAAAACTGAATGAAGAACAGCAAATTACCGTCATTCTGGTCACGCATGACCTCAACGTCGCCCGCCATGCCCGCAGAATCCTGGTGATGCGGGATGGGTTGATTGTGATGGATACAACGCGATTTGAAGACGCCTTCGAATCGTTACATGCGTTTGAAACCGTACCATCCGAAGAAGAGACGCCTGCGGTGGAGCCAGAACAGTTGGAATGAGTCATTCAATCGTTGCTCCAGCGTCGATTTGTGGCAGTATGATTTTCCGCTTCGAACACGCGCCAAGGATGGTTCTGTTCGTGCTGGCTGCAATTGCGGCTGGTTCGTCGGTCGCGAACGCGCAATTACTGCCGGATGACGAACGGCACATTCGCTGGCATCAGGAAGACAGTGTTTCGGTCTTTCATCGCGGTCCCGGTCCGGCACCGGTCACAGTCGCCACGGAAGGGATTGAGCAGTCCGAGCGCCTGATGACGCTGAACGAAGCCATTCGCCTGACGTTGCAGCATTCGGAAGTCATTCGCGTTCTCACCGGAGTTTCAGCCGTCTCCTCGGGGCAGACAATCTACGATACCGCCATCGCCACGACTCCGATTGATCAGGCGAAGGCGTTCTTTGACCCCGTGTTCTCAGCGAACAGCTCCTTCCGTCACAGCAAAACTCCAGGGCTGGATGGCCCGCCGATGGGCCCGCCGACGGGGATCATTGGCAGGCAGAAAGGCGGCAACGACACAGGCGTCGAGCTGAGTGATAAGAACATACTCGGCGGCAGGCTCGATCTGGGGTTTGGCAACGCGTGGGACAACCCGGCCGTCAATGGCTTTCTGAACAGCAACGCACCGACGGCCTCACTCAGCTACACGCAGCAGTTGCTGGCTGGTTTTGGACGCGACGCCAATACCGCGCCGATCGTCATCGCGCGATTGCAGCTGGAAATTTCTTATTTTCAGTTCAAGGACAGCATGCAGGAACTGGTCCGCGGCACAATTTCTGCTTACTGGTCCCTCGTGCAGGCGCGCACCGAGCTGTGGGCCCGGGAAAAACAAGAGGAACAATTGAGCTGGGCCTATGATCGTCTTGAAGCGCAATTTCGAGCGAAAATAAAAAATAAGGGAGATGTCGCTCAGGCAAAACTGGCGTTTGCAATCATTCGAGCGAATGTAATTGGAGCTCGTGCCAACGTGTTGCAGCGCGAAGCGGCACTGCGAAATATGATTGGATTGCCACCCGAAGACGGCGAACGCATCGTACCGTCCACGCCCCCGACGCGCGATCAGGTTCAGTTTCTTTGGGAAGAAATCAATCAGACCGCGCAGTCACGTCGTCCGGATCTGATTGAACTCAATCTGATTCTGATGGCGGATCAGAAACGACTGGTACAAAACCGTAATCTGGCGCAACCGCAACTTGAGGCGGTTGCCATGCAGCGTTGGGATGGTTTGAGTGGCCGGGTTCAAAACGGCAACCGACTGTCGTCCAGTCTTGATGAGAATAACAGCTGGACGATGGGAATCAATTTCTCCGTTCCGCTCAGCCTGCGTCAGTCCCGCGCTCAGGTGCGAAACCAGGAACTATTAATCTCAAAAGACCGTGCCAATATTCAGCAGAATCTACATCGGATTGAACATCTGCTAGCCACATCGCTGCGCACAATCGACCAGAATTTTCTGCAATACGAAGCATTCCGTGATGCTCGCCAAGCCGCAAGGGATAATCTGGAGGTTCGCGTGGGACGATTCGATGCCCAAGTGCAAGAAGAGATTTTCCTGAACTATCTGCAGGCTGTCTCAGACTGGGGAAATGCCGTCGCGTCCGAAGTACTCACTTTGACAGCGTACAACGCAGAACTCGCGAACCTGGAACTTCAGACCGGCACGATTCTGGAAACCCACGGTATCCGTTTTGTCGAAGAACAGTTTGCCAGCATGGGGTCACACGGTCGCTGTTTCGAAGACGAATACTACCCACGCGACCTGAGACCGCAGCAAAATCATCCGCGGTACGAGGATTCCGGCAAGGCTGCAGAGGATGCATTCGATCAAAACGACTTCCCACGGCTTCGCAAGAAAAAGCTGATGCTTCATGAAACTCCACAAGTCGCTATTCCCGTTCCATCATTGACACCATAGTCCATGGGCTCTCCAGGTTAATTTTGTCCCCATGGACCCGGGAGTACTCTTTTACTCCTGCTCAATCTCCAGATCCAGCGCATCCGGGTGGATGGCATCCGGATCAAGCTCTTCGACAATGGCA
>JANOUN010000287.1:0-1548 GCA_031416875.1 Planctomycetota bacterium
CTACCTGGCCAGCGGCTCCATCTGTGGCCAGAGATGTTCGAACTGTTTCCGGAACAATTGCACGAATTTTGGATCATTCGTGACCATGATGTTTTCCTGGTTGTGCTCTGAAGCTGAGCGTGTCCAGTTGTAGCTGCCGGAGACCGCGATCCTGCTGTCAAAAACGGCGAATTTGTGGTGCATATGATTGGGTGACGTATCCATTCGAATCGGGATTCTCGCTTCCGCAAGGCGATGCATATCGCTGCCGGGATCGAAGGCTTTGTCATTGTCGCCGATAATCCGTGTTCTCACACCGCGCGCGGCGGCATGCATCACGGCCTCGGTAATCCGATCGTCAGTGATCGTGAACACACAGATGTCGATGGTGTCCCGTGATTCTCGCAACAATTCCTGAATGCGCAGCCGACATGTGTCGCCGGGACTGAAGTGGACTTCGCTCATCGTTTGCTCCGAATAAACGACGGACGGACGTTCGACCTGCAGCAGCACTCCTGTGACGTCTTCCAGCCAGTCGACCGCTTTCTTCGCGTCCGGTCCCAGGAGGGACAGCCGTGCAATTGCAAATGCACGATTCCGCAGCAGATCACGTTGATGCGAGGTATCAGCGTCAGATGTCAGAATTGCCCTGAGTACCGACTTTTCAGCGCGCGAGAGCTTGCCGTCCGTCAGTGATTGTTGCAGCATGCTGTCAATGTCGGATTGATTCATAAAAAGAGCCCAAAGGGATGAGATGACAAGTCTGCTGAAATCGAACGAATCCGGAGGATACCGATTTCTTCCAGGAATCGCGCCTTATTCGTCGGGTGTCGTTGCGATCCCGGGATTCGAAATCGTGCATGCCGCACTACAGACGCCGCTGCCGTGGCACGACGGCCTGAAAGCCGCACGCCGGTATGTGGAAGGGAAAAAGCTGACTTGCCACAACCTGTGTGCTGTCGAATTGCGATGTCCGCAGCCGTATACGATGGAGGGATTCATTGAGTTCAATGACCAGTACCGACGGCTGCTGAATGACTGGCAGATGATGGTTGACGGACTCAATCCGGTCGCCCGCACCAACGTGGCACCTGTCGTTGATCCCCCGCGTGAACCGCTGCTGTTCGCGTTTTCGTACGCTCGCCCTTCAGATCTCTTGCGCCCGACATTTATCGTAGCGGGTGGTGGTGAATTGCCGGATGGCGAACTGGCGGAACGTCGCATCGTGCGCGTCGGCGAGACCAGCTCGGAGGCGCTGATAGAAAAAGCTGAGTGCGTGGCGCAGATCATGAATTCGCGGCTGCAGGGACTGGGCGGCCGCAGCGAACTCCTGACGGTGCTGGACGTCTACACGGCTCACCCTCTGCGTCCGCTGTTGGAAAGCGTGCTGGTATCGCGGCTCCCGGCGATTGCGCGTCTGGGAGTTCACTGGTTTCATTCACGGCCACCGATTGTCGATATTGAATTCGAAATGGAAATGCGAGTAGTGGTGTGTTAGGAAGTGGTGGATTTAGGAGTGGGATAAACTTACAACGAGAAAAGCGCGCAAAATACAATCTGGAATGGAAT